>NZ_DAISHJ010000001.1:217521-267797 GCF_036822615.1 Aggregatilinea sp.
GCACGCGGCGGGCGCGCTGGCCGCCGGCATTAGCGGCGCAGGCCCGACCATCTTCGCGCTGTGCGACGATCCGGTCATGGCTGAGCGCGTCAATGTGGCCTTCGAGGCGGTTTATATCGCGCTCGGCATTGAGTGCACGACGCATATCGCCCGCCCATACATGCTCGGAGCCACCCTGCTGGCCGACTGATCGCCCGCCTAGCGCTTATTGTCGTGCGCGACAGGCAGCCAGAAGCGGAACGTGCTCCCATGCCCGACCTTACTCTCGAACGATACCAGTCCGCCATGCCGTTCCACGACGGTCTTGACGAGGCTTAAGCCCAGGCCGGTTCCGGGGATTTGTTCGGTCCCCGGTTGGCGCGCGCGGTAAAACCGCTCGAAGATCCGCACCTGCCGTTCGGGCGAGATGCCATACCCGTTATCGGAAACGCTGAAATAGACCTGCTCGTGATCGGAGGTCAGCTCGACCGTGATCGTGCCGTTCTCCGGCGTGTACTTGATCGCGTTCCCCACCAGATTGGCAACCGCCTGCCGCAGCTGCGGGATGCTGCCGAAAACCGGCGGCATGCCCGGCGTGTGCTGGTATTGAAGCGACTGCTTCTTGAGATGCGCGCCCGAATATTCCGCGTCGATAACCTCGGTCACCAACCCCGAAAGATCGAACGTCTGCCAGTCGCTTTCGCGCTCACTTTCGACTCGTTCCAACGTCAGCAGGTCATCGATCAGCGACTGCATTGTGCGCGTGCTGCGGCGCAGGGCGCCCAGATATTCCTCGATCTCCGGTCCGATGTTGGCTTGTTCGAGGCTCATCGAAATCAGATCGAGATATCCGAGAATCGTGTTCAGCGGATTCCGCAAGTCGTGTGAGGCCATGCGGATCATCTCGGATTTGATCTTATCGAGCTGAAGCACCTCGTGATACAGCATCGACTGCCGCAGTGCGATCGACGCCTGATTGGCCAGTGCCTCTGCCTTAGCGATTTCGTTGGGCGTGAACACCCGGTCATAGCGCCCTTCGTTCACCATCACCAGCCCGATGAGTTCGTCCTGGGCGACCAGTGGCAGCAGCAGTGCGGCGCACACCCCATTTTCGTGCAGCATTTGGTGAACGACTCCGGGCAGATCCGGATCGATCGTGCGTAACACCACCGCGCGGTTTTGTTTGAGCGCGTTGGACAGCGGCTCCAGGGCGGTAATAGAGACACTCGACTTGGCGGCGGGAAGCTGCTCCTGCGCGCCGCGTGCCGTGCCGACCCGGTATACCGCCAGGACCTCGGCGTCCGTGCGATCGACTCGATAATTGAAAATGATCGCGCTGGACGCATCGAGCGCCACTGCCAGCGACTGTGCGATGCGCTGGAGTACCGTATCCCGTTCGAGCGTCGCGGTGATCGTCCGGCTGGCCGAATACAACACGGCCATGTCGTCGGCCAGTTGTTCCGACTGCCGGAACAGCCGGGCATTATCCAGCGCGACCGCGGCCCGCCGGGCAAGACGTTCGAGGAAGCTGACGTTCTGCTCGCCGAACGTGCCGGAATCGCTCGAAATCAACGACAGCACCCCCAGCACTTCGCCGCGCATCACCAGCGGCACGGAAATTTGCGATCGCGCCCCCGGCATCAGCGCGTCCGGGTCACCGTCGGCCATATCGTTTGCGATCTGGATCTGGCCGCTGGTGAGTGCATGCCCCAGCGTCCCGCGATCAAGCGGCCACGGGTTCTGCTCGGTGCTGGCGAGGATTTCCGCGCCCAAATAGCCCATCGTCGTAAAGGGAACCAACCCGCGCTGATCCTGCGTCGTCAGCGCCAGCAGGCCCGTATCAGCCCCCGTGCGGCGCAGCGCCCAGTCCATCGTCAGTGTCATCACCTGATCCATGTTCAGGTGCGAGCTTAACTCGCGGTCTGCGCGGTGAATCATCGACAGTTCTTCGACCTGATCGGCCAACTGGTTTGCAGTGCGCGTTTTTTCCTCGAACAGTCGCGCATTTTCCACGAGGTATGTAGTTTGGCTCGCCAGGACGTCCAGCACGCGCAGCGCGGACGCCTGGGGACGAAAGCTGCCTTCAGGATCGCCAAGCCGGAGTGCTCCAACGATCCTTCCCTGTCCCAACCGCAGCGGCGCGAACAGCAAATCGTCGGGATGCCAATGCTGGCCGCCATCCGTAGCCGGGATGAAATACAGTGCGCCCACCCGGTACTGCTCTAGCTGGCCCTGGCTGAACATCATCCAGATCTGGCGCGGGATGATGCCGTCTCGCAGAGCTTCCCGGCGGCTCTCCTGCACGCCCAGCGTAATGAGCTGGTCCGCTGCGCCCTCGTCGTCATACACCGCCAGGATGACCTGTTCCCAACCCAGGCCCTGAAACGCCTCGGCGATCTGTATCAGGTTGACGTTGACGTCGGGCTGTTCCAGAACCTGCCGTACGGCAGCTTGAAGCCCCGTGAGCCGGTTTTGTTCGGTGTGAAGCACGACCTCGGTTTCTTGTTTCTGCGCCTGGAGCCGGTTGGCCGCCAACACGGCGGACGTATAGCGTGCCACAAGTTCGATCCCGCGCCCGGCCAGATCGTCGAATGTGCGTCCTTCCGTGCTGTCCAATGCGGCGAGGACGCCTAACAGCGTATCGTCCCAGATCAGCGGCGCGGCCAGCCCAGCCTGAAATCCCAATGCATCGAGCCGTGCATCGGAGGACGTCCAGCCTCGATCCGTAACAAACTGCTGTTCCTGGCGATCCAGCGCCCGGCCCACAAAACCATGTCCCGGTTCTGCGATATAACCTTCCAGTGTATCGCCTGACGGATAGCAGCCCAGCAGCGTCAGCGCTCGATCGGGAGCGTCGATGCGCCACAGCGCGGTTGCCGTACACCCCAGCATCGCGCTCAGCCCTTGCAGCAGCTCGTCCAGAACAGTTTGCTGCCGGTCCGGATTCACGCTGTGCAGCACATTCAGCAGGAGTTCAGAATCAGCCATGAAACGTACTTACTCCTCGCCTTAAGACCATCGCTGGTCCTTTACTCATTACCCGCACCCAACGCCATCGCCACAATCTCGATTGGATGCAGCGCTTCACGTCCGGTCCCATGTCGAATCTGCTCCCGGCACGAAACGCCGCTGGCCGCGACAATGGCATCAGACGCAGCACGTACGGCGGGCAGCAGCCGCTGCTCGCCAATTTGGACCGACAGATCGTAATGTTCGGCCTCGTACCCAAAGCTGCCCGCGACGCCGCAGCACCCGTCATCCAGCTCGGAGATGTCCAGGTTGGGCAGCAGCGCCAGCATCCGGTGTGCCGCCCCCGTGCCCCACAGCGATCGTTGGTAACAGTGGCCGTGCAGCAGGACTTTATGCGGTGCGCTGTCGAACGCTACACCGGCAAACAGGCCGCTTTCTGCGGCTTCCGCGGCCCATTCCTCGACGGTGATCACCGCGCTGGCAACCGCCTGTGCGTCCGTCCGCAGATCGTGCGGAACCAGATCGGGATACTCGTCGCGGAACGCAGCGGCGCAGCTTGGCTCCACGATCATGAAGCGCTCGCCGCGTGCCGCCACCGGGGCCATCCGGCGCACGTTCTTTGCCGCCAGATCCCAGGCCTGATCGAGCAGCCCTTTCGAGATCAGAGGCCGCCCGCAGCAGTCGATTTGTCCCGGTCCCCAGACCTCGACGCCCTGCTCCAACGCCTGCGCAACGCGCATAACCGCCTGACCGAGATACGGGTAATTGTATTCGGTATAGGTATCAGAAATCAAAATGGGTGCGCGTGCGCCGCCTTTTCCCTCAAGAGGATGGTTCTGCGCCCACGTGCTGAACCGCTCGCGGGCTAACAGGGGGAGCTGGCGTCGCGTTGTGATCCCCACACGCTCCAATGCCCGGCGCGTAAGCGAGGAACTCAGCACAGCATTCGCCGCGGCGGGCATCAGACTGCCGAGCCGGTTCATGCGGTGGATGTTTCCGAACAACCGCGATCGCAGAGGAATACCGTGTGCGTCCTGATAGCTTGCCGTGAATTCGGTTTTCAGGCGCGCCATATCGACGCCGGACGGACATTCGGCTTTACATGCCTTACACGACAGGCACAGGTCCAATACGTCGTACACGCGCTTGTCGGCCAACCCTTCCAGGCCCAGCGCGCCGGACATCGCCAATCGCAACGCGTTCGCCCGCCCGCGCGTCGAATCGCGTTCGCTGCGCGTCGCCATGAAACTGGGGCACATGATCCCCGTGTCTTCTTTGCGGCACACGCCCGCCCCGTTGCACATTTCGACCGCCGCCGGATAACCGCCGTCCGCCGACCAGTCCAGCCGTAACCGTGGCGGCGCTAACGGTGTGCTGTAGGCGGGTCCGTAACGCAGCGTGGCCGGATCGTCCATCGGGCCAACATAGACGATTTTGCCGGGATTCATGCGGTTGTGGGGATCGAATGCCGCCTTTACCTGCCGGAACGCCCCTGTGATCTGCGGCCCAAACAGTTTTTCGCTGAATTCCCCGCGCGAAAGCCCTTCACCGTGCTCGCCGCTGGTCGTCCCTTCGAAGTGGATCGCCAGCGCCAGCGCGCCCTCGGCAATCGTGCGATAGCGTTTTAGCCCCTCTACCGTCTTGAGATCGATCAGCGGGCGGATGTGCAAACAGCCCGCGCTGGCGTGCGCATAGATCGCCATACTCGTACCTGCCTCGGTCACGATCCGTTCCACACCCTCGACGTAATCCGGCAGATGCTCCACCGGGACCGCTGCGTCCTCGATGAACGCCACCGGCTTATTGGCGCTGCGCATACTCATCAGCAGTCCCAACCCGGCCTTGCGCACTTTGAGCACGTCGCTCATTTGCGCCGCGGTTGATGCGATCACCGTCGAGCCGTGGTAACCACCCGCCGCCATGTGCTGTTGGAGCCGTTCCACCTTCGACGCCAGTTCGGACTCCCTCTCCCCGTAGTATTCCACCACAAGCACTGCCGCCGGATCGCCCACGACAAACGTCAAATGGCGCGAAAACTCGATGTGCGCGCGTGTCATGTGGATCAACATCCGGTCGAGCAGTTCCACCGCGGAAGGATTCGTTTCCAGGATCGCCGGAACCGCTTCGAGCGCCGCGCGCAGGTCGTCATAATGCAGCAGCACCTGACGCGTCATCACCGGGCGCGGCACGAGGCCCAGCTCAACCTCGATCACCGTACCCAGCGTGCCCTCCGATCCAGTGAACAGCCGCGCCAGATCTGGCGCAGTGGGATCGAGCTTGTTCAGTGCATACCCGGCTACCGTGCGCCACGTCTTCGGAAAACGCCGTGCGATCTCGTCGCTGTTTTTCGTGACGATACGCGCGATTTGCGCTTCGAGCGCCTGCCTGCGTGCGCTGGTAGGCGCGTCTTTTCCGAACGCGACGCGCTCGCCGTCGGCCAGCACCGCCTCTACCCCGCGCACGTGATCGCCGAACATGCCGTACAGGATGCTGTGCATCCCGGTCGCGTTATTCCCGACGCAGCCGCCCACAGTTGCGCGTTCGCCGCTCGCCGGATCGGGGCCCACCATCAGGCCCAACGGCGCAAGCTGCGCGTTGAGCTGCCCCAGTACCACGCCCGGCTGTACGCGCACCGTTCGGGCCTCGGCATTGATTCCGACCACACGCCGCATATAGTGCGAGAAATCCATCACCACGGCGTGTCCCACCGTCTGCCCGGCGAGGCTGCTCCCCCCGCCCCGCGGCAGCAGCGGTACGCCATACTGCCCCGTGATGGCGTGAGTCGCCGCCACGTCGTCCGCGTCCTTGGGACGCACCACGCCGATCGGCTCGATCTTGTAGTTACTGGCATCCGTGCTGTACAGCAGCCGCGTCATCTGGTCGAAGGACACGTCGCCGCCCAGGGCGCGTTTGAGATCGTGTTCGAGCTGGTTGGAATCGAAGGAAGGAGTTGTCATGGAAGAAGTCAGTCGCTAAAAAAGGCTAACGGTATTGGGAGAAATTAAAAGCAGCCGCCTGTGATAAACACACGCGGCTGCACAATAGGTTGATGCCGGAAGAACTGGCGTCGCTTATTGCAGCGCGCGCTCCGTCTCGGGATCGAAGAGGTGCATATTCGCCATGTTAAACACGACACCGGTCGTCTGCCCCACATGGACGTCCGAGCGCGGGTCCATACGGGCCAAAACGGTCTTGCCAGCCTTTTCGAGATACACGATCTTCTCGTTACCCATCAGCTCGACCACGTCCACGGTTGCTTCAGAGTTTGACGGCACGATACCGGGCGGCGGGAATTCAGGGTGGTGAATATCTTCGGGACGAATGCCGAAGACAACGCGCTTGCCGATATACGGGCGGTAGAGGTCGTAACGCGCCGGTGGCACTTCGAGCTTGTACACGCTCGTATCGATGAACAGCTTGCCGCCTTCTTCGCTCAGCAGTGCGTTATCGAAGAAGTTCATCGACGGGCTGCCGATGAACCCGGCCACAAAAATATTGCCGGGATGATCGTACAGGTTCGAGGGCGTGTCGATCTGTTGCAGTTCGCCCGCGCGCAGAACGGCGATACGCTCGGCCATCGTCATAGCTTCGGTCTGGTCGTGCGTCACGTAGATGAACGTCGTGCCCAGGCGCTGGTGCAGCTTGGTGATGAACGAACGGGCTTCAACGCGCAGCTTGGCGTCCAGGTTGGACAGCGGCTCGTCCAGGAGGAACACGGCGGGTTCACGCACGATAGCGCGGCCCACGGCGACGCGCTGGCGCTGACCACCCGAAAGCTGGCGGGGGCGGCGGTCGAGCAGCTGCTCGATGCCCAGGCTGGAGGCGACTTCACGCACGCGCTCGTCGATGACGTGCTTCGGCGTACGGCGCAGGCGAAGGCCAAACGCCATGTTGTCGTACACGGTCATGTGCGGGTACAGCGCGTAGCTCTGGAACACCATGGCGATGTCGCGGTCCTTCGGAGCGACGTTGTTCACAACGCGGTCGCCGATGAGGATCTCGCCTTCAGAAATCTCTTCCAGTCCGGCCAGCATACGCAGGCTGGTTGACTTGCCGCAGCCCGACGGGCCAACGAAAACCAGGAATTCGCCATCTGGGATGTCGATGTTGAGGTTCTTCACCGCGGTAACATCGCCCCAGCGCTTTGTGACGTTTCGGTAAGTTACACTTGCCACAGAAATCCTCCTAATGACAATTTCTTGCACAGTCGCTGCGCAAAAATAACGTACGCGGCCCGGTTCTGCCGTTGCGGGCAGCGGGCGGTGTGCTTAAACGTTTCAAGTATAACACGTAATTGTGTCCGCACGTCAAGTTTTCGTCAAAAATTACTCGCGCAGTGTCCGACTTGTAACGCCATCAGTGCCGCTCCCGGCAGGTGTTTCCGTTCCGATTTAGTGCCTGAAATGCCGCGTGCCGGTGAAGATCATGGCGATTCCCGCCGCGTCCGCCGCCTCGATGACCGCCTGATCGCGGATCGAGCCGCCCGGCTGGACCACTGCCGTAATCCCGGCCTGAATGCCAACTTCCAGCGCGTCAGGGAATGGGAAGAAAGCGTCGGAGGCCAGCACAGATCCCTGTGCGTGCGCGCCCGCCTTTTCGATCGCCAGCCGCGCCGCGTCCAGGCGGCTGGGCAGCCCGCCGCCGATCCCCACCGTGGCCTGCTCTTTTGCCAGCACGATCGCGTTGCTCTTAACATGCTGCACAGCGCGCCACCCGAAGCGCAGCGCCTGAAGCTCGGTAGGTGTTGGCGCGCGCTGCGTCACCACGCGCCATTCCGCCTGTTGGGGATCGCCATCATCAATCGTCTGGATCAGATATCCATCACGGATGCTGCGCACGTCCAGTGCGGCTTCAACCGTGCGCGGCTCGATCCGCAGCAGCCGACAGTTTTTGCGCGACGTATTGAGGCGCTGCTGGGCCGTAGCCGTAAAATCGGGCGCAGCAATCGCTTCGACGAACAGCGTGCCGAGCGCATCCACGAACGCGTCGTCCACCACGTCGTTCACCGCGATCACACCCCCAAACGCAGAAACAGGATCGGACATCAGCGCCAGCGGGAAGGCTTCTGCCAGCGTGTCCGCTGTTGCGATGCCGGTTGGCGTCAGATGCTTGACGATCACCACAGTGGACGGCTCAAAGCTGAGGACGGCGTGCCACGCCGCATCCAGATCGAGCAGATTGTTGTACGACAGCTCCTTGCCGCCCAACACGTCCGCGCCCAGCGGTTTTGCGCTGGGATGCGTCGCGTATAGGCTCGCCGCCTGGTGCGGGTTCTCCCCGTAGCGCAGGGATTGCACACGCGTCAGCCCGATCGAGAGCACGTCCGGCAGGCCGCGGTCGGCATCGATCCCCACTTCTTGCGACAGGTACGAGTGAATCGCCGTGTCGTAATCGCGCGTCAGGGCGAACGCCTTTGCCGCAAGCTGCCGCCAGATGTGCATTTCCGCTGGCTCGCTGGCCTGGAGCAGCGACAGCACGAGCGGGTAATCGGCAGGATCGCTGACCACGATCACGCGCTGGAAGTTTTTCGCCGCGGCGCGCAGAAGCGCTACACCGCCGATATCGATCTGTTCGATCGCCTCCGCCAGCGATACGCCGATCTTTGCTACCGTCTCCTGAAACGGATACAGGTTGCAGACCACCATATCGATCGGGGCGTACCCCTGCTCGGCCAGCGCGGCCATATCCTCAGTCGTATCGCGGGCCAGGATCGCCGCATGCACGGCAGGGTGCAGGGTCTTCACCCGCCCACCGAGCATTTCCGGGGCCTGCGTGATTTGTTCGACCGGCGTCACCGTCAGCCCGGCTAGTTCCAGCACGCGGGCGGTGCCGCCGCTCGCCACCAGATCCCACCCAAGTCTTGACAGCGCCTCTGCGAATTCCGGCAGGCCCGTTTTATCGTATACGCTCAAGATTGCTCGTGGCATGTGAATCCCTCGCTCGCTGCTCTATCAAACCCACGTTCCCATAATAACGGTATGCCCTCCGTTTTTCGGCTGGCAGTTTGAACAAGTTTAGGAGAGAGCCTGCCGGATCTCCCCCGCGAGCCGCCGGGCGCGTTCTGGCGCATCGCCCACATAGGCGCTCGCATCCAGCAGCGCGAGCAGTGTTTCTTCGGGCACAATAGCCGTAATCGTCTCGTCGGCGCGCAGGAGATCCGGCAGCGGATTCGACCGTCCCTGGCTGACCTCGGCCCAGGCCGCCATGCTGTGCGTGCGCAGGCGCTCGTGCATCTCCTGACGATCCGCGCCTGCCCTGCCCAGCGCCATCAGGACGCGCTCTACGGCGGCGAAGACGCCGTAAATGGCGACGTTGCGCTCGATTGCGGCCCGGTTCACGCGCAGATCGCGCACGATGCGCGTGCACACCTGCACAATCTCGTCCACGGTCAGGAATGCTTCCGGGAACATCAGTCGGCGGTTGGCCGAATCATCCAGGCTGCGCTCCAGGATGGTCAGCGCCGCGTTATCCCATGCGACGCGTGGCAGCGCCGCGACCCACCGCGCGAGGCTGTTCACTTTTTCGGCATTGATCGGATTACGCTTGAACGGCATCGCCGACGATCCGACTTGCTTTTCACGGAACGGCTCGGCCCATTCGCCGAACGGGGGACTTTGCAGCACGCGTAAATCCAGCATCAGCTTGTTAGCGCTGCCCGCAATCCCCGCCAGCGCGTTGAGCACGAGCCAATCCTGCTTGCGTGCGTAGACCTGCGTGCTCACCGTGAAAGTATCCAGGTTCAACCGGCGCATCACGTCGGCTTCGAGCTGTGCTGCCGTCCAGCCCGTGCCCGCCAGCAGATCCATGTAAGATGCGCTCGTGCCGACCGCGCCCTTGATGCCTTTGCCGCGCAAGTTGTCGCGCACGCGCCGCACCTCGCCCCAATCCATCAGCAGATCCTGGGCGTACTGCGCCAGCCGGTAGCCGACGGTGGTCGGTTCGGCGGGCTGGATGTGGGTGAAGCCCATGCTCGTCACGTCTGCCCAGGCGTCGATCTGATCCGCCAGCGCCGCGAGCAGCGCGCGTAGACCCTCCAGAGTCAGATCGAGCGCCTGCCGGACGCGCAACACATCCGCGTTATCTTCAATATCCGCGCTGGTCGCGCCCAGGTGCAGCGCGCCACCGCCTACTGCGCACTGGCTCGCAAACACGCGCAGCTCCGCCATCAGATCGTGGTGAATCTCCGCTTCGACCGCGCTCGATCGCTCCAGGTCGATGTCTTCCGCGTGAGCTTGAATGTCCGCCACCTGTTCACCGCCGATCAGCCCGCTGGCCGCCTGTGCTTCCGCCAGTGCGGTCCACACCTGCCGCCACAAACGGCGCTGGCGATGCTGGCTCCACACCTCACGCATGGCCTCGCTACCATACCGCCACGTCAGCGGCGAAAGATAGGTCGTGTGATCGAACTGCAAACTGTCCATGCAGACCTCGCTTCAGTGCAAGCGCCAACTTCAAACGGGCATTATACCCGAGACAAATATTGGCATGCATGTAACACACACCGTGGATAGGTCAAAGGTAGGATGCCGGAATAGCCAACCGGCTGATGTAGCAGCGTTCATTTTGACATATCCTACGCGTAATGATGGAATCGGAAACAGGAAGTATCCCAGGCGATTAACTTGACGCTAAATAGTTAGAAGTGTTTGAATCAGGATATAGGATCCAAATATTTACCTGGTAAACGACGGATCGTGAAACAGGAGGGGTTTTAGTGAGAGCGGCGGTGCCGCACTAAAGGAGACTTACGATGCAGACGACAACGATTGAAATTGGCCGGGTGCTCCGGTTGGGCCGCGGATGGGCGGATGTCTCTGTGGATCGAAAGACGCGCCGTGTTTCGGTCCGCCCCGATCTCCTGGTTCGCGTAGGAGACTCGCTCAAGATCGTTCAGGATCACGCGGTAGGCTGCCTGCGACCGCCCCGTTAACGCGATGGACACACGTTGTAAACGTAACTGACAGCGGGATGCCACTGTAAAAGACTGAAAACGCCGGGGTTATAGGGATCCCGGTGTTTTGTTTTAAATGATGATTGCCTTAGAAAATAATCAGTTCTCCGGAATTGCTGTTAAAATTTCCACTATTCAGATCTTCTCAAATCCAATACACTTTGGAATGAAACGACCCAGGATCAGTTGCTGCACAGAGGATTCGCATGATGGAAGCTCAGAAAACCGGTCAGACCGCAACACTCGCTTTGATTCGCGCGCGTCGTGATGCGAAGGCCAAGCCCCACTTGACCCAGTACGCGCCCGTGTGGATGGTGGGCGAGGAATTCGTCCCCGACGATGACGCAGTTCGTTTCAGCGTCGTCTTTTGCCATCCCAAGTATTCCTGGGTCACGCGGCGCTACCGCTTCGACGGCTATAACGACGTGCTGTACTATCTGGGCGAGATGCTGCTGGACGAAGACAAGGCGCTCGACATGGAAATCACCGAGCCGTATATCTCTGCCGAAGCCATCAACACGTTGGATTCCTACGGCGGCTAAACGTGAATGTCGGGCAGAGCAGCGTTGCTCTGCCCGTGGTGTTTCCCATCACGAATGATCGTGGCGCTTGCGATACTGCCGCTGTACGCGCTCGAACAGGCCCAACACGCGATCTGCGATCGCGCTCCAATCGTACCCGGCGGCCACGCGCTGGGCGGCATCCCCCATGCTTTCCCGCAGTTCCGGCGTCGTGATCAGCGTCCCGATGCGGTTCGCCAGGGCGTGCGGATCGCGGTAAGGGACGTGGAACCCTGTCACCCCGTCTTCGACCAGAAACGCAAGTCCACCGACCTCTGACGCGATCACGGGCGTGCCGCAGGCCATCGCCTCCAGCGCGACCAATCCGAAGCTCTCATAGTCGGAAGGCATCACCAGCACTTCCGCCGCGCTGTAGTAGGCAGGCAGCGTTTCCTGATCGCGCGCGCCTGCAAAGGTCACCTGGTCTTTTAGTCCCAGTTCATCGCGCAGCGCCAGCAGCCGCGCCGTTTCCGCATCAGGCACGGCGTTTTCGCTCTGCCCCCCGATAACAACCACGCACACGTCGTCCGTGCTGGCTAAACCATCCTGGCGCAGCAGCGCCACCGCGCGCAGCAGAGTGTCGATGCCCTTGAGCGGCTCGATCCGCCCGACGAACAGCACAATCCGCTGTTCCGCGTTAATGCCAATCTGCTGCTTCGCTTTGGCGGCATCGATGCGGTGGAAGCGCTGTGTATCCACACCGGGCGGGATGACTTCGATCTTGCGCCGGTCAGCCCGGTACAGCCAGAGGAGCTGCGCGCGCTCCGCAGGGGTGGCCGCAATGATGCGATCCGACCATCCCAGCGATTCAAGCTCGGTCGTGATGCGGATCTCGGCTTCCTGGTCTTTCGCCTGCTGTGCGACGCGATTCTTCATCCGCCCCAGGGTATGGAACATTTGTACGGTTGGCGCAGACCACGCGTCCTGAAGGCTGTGCGCTGCCCACCCGCTGAGCCAGTAGTGGCTGAAAATGACGTCGTACGACGCTTTTTTCCCGGTCAGCTTGGCCGCATTGGCGGCGAATTCGGGCAGGAAGGGATAAACCTCGGCGGTTCCGAGCGGTTTTTTAGGGCCGCATGGCACGTGGATCACACGCACATGATCGGCCAACGGCGCGATCTTCGGCAGATCGGAGCTATCCCGCCGCGTATAGATGTCCACGTCGATTCCGCGTCGGCCAATCTCCCGGCTGAGGTCGCGTACGTAAACGTTCATTCCACCCGTTTTTTTGCCACCCAACGCCGCCAGCGGGGAGGTGTGCACGCTCAGCATGGCGATCCGGTGGATGCGTGCGCCCGTCATCGAATTAGCCCTGACTCGCAGCGGAGATTGTGAGGCTGTAGACCTGCGTGTTTTGCCCGCCGAGATCGTACTTGTACGATTCGTCGCCGCGCAGGAAATCGAACGTGTGGAAACCGTGCGTAATAGCGTATTCGATCAGCCGCGCCAGCAGCACGATACCGGGACTGTACCCGTTCAGTTCGGGGTTATGACCGGAGTTGTAGACCATCACCCGGTCGCCAATGGTGAAGTTAAGGTACGTCGCGGCAGGCTCTCCGCCGACCAGCAAGAACGCGAGCTGAAGCCAGCCCTTTTCCAGCAGCTTGGGGGTCACGGCGGCAAAAAACGCGGCGTGGTGCGGATCTTCGAGAAATTCCGCCTTGAGTGGAGAGCTGGACCGCATCAATGTGAAGAAGCGTTCCATTTCGGCATTGATGTCGTGCTCCGGTCCCACGATGTACCAATCGACCTCCCCTGCCCGGCGAATTTTCCGCCGCAGTTCGTGTCGGTTTTTCTTGTTGAGTGAGTTGACGTAGCCTTCCCAGTCCTCCGGCAGCGCGATCACCGGGCACACGTCCTGTACTTCCTCGACACACGACAGGCCGCGCGCTTCGATCAGGCCGGGGAGCCACTCGCGCATGGGAGAGGACTCAGGGATGTTACACAGCTCAAGGACGTTGTAGCGATCCGGGTGCGCCGCGATGTAATCTGCGAACGCGCTGAAAACGGCCCCTTCCTGGCCCTTGCGGACGATCACTTGCAGGTAGTCGGTAACGTCTACACAGCCGATCTGGCTGACTTTCCGTGCTTCGGGCTGCCGTCCGCACAGGAACCACGGTGCGATGCCCTGAAGCTGGCCGTCGTCGTCACGGACCGCCATGGCCCAGATCTGCCCCGGTTGGTAAATCTCCCACCACGTTGTCTGCCACAGATACGATGAAAACACCCGGTTGGCGCTGCTTTCTTCCAGCAGCAAATCCCACTCGTCTGCCAGATCGGCAAACAGCGAGACGCTATCATAGAATGTGAGTTTCACAATAACCTCATTTAGGGAATTGATGGCTCCAGCCTCTACCCGGCAATTATAGCGGAGCGCACGCGCTTTCCCCATGCCCCCGGGGTAATACGGCCCCGACTGCGCAGATTCCCCCTTGTCAGAGACTCCCGCCATTGTTATAATGCCCATCAATTGATGCACTCGCCACCCTAGCTCAATCGGCAGAGCAAACGCTTCGTAAGCGTTAGGTTAAGAGTTCAACTCTCTTGGGTGGCTCACCTTTTTGCCCCAGTTATCTAGACTGCGGGCATTTCTTTTATCTGGCCCTGTGCAGGAGAAGCAATGTCGGACACTGTACCCTACCCTACTCCGGTGGTTATTGGTGTCGCGGGCGGTTCTGGCTCCGGCAAAACAACGGCCTCTATGGCGATCCTTGAGCGCGTGGGGACCGAGCACCTCGCCTATATCGAGCATGACGCCTACTACCGCAACCTGTCCGATATTCCCCACACTCAGGGCCTAATCAACTTCGACCACCCCGATGCGCTGGAAACCAGCCTTCTCATTCAGCATATTCAGCGGCTCAAGGCGTGGCAGCCCGCAACAATCCCCGTCTACGACTTCACCACCTACGAGCGCACGCAGGCCGTGCGTGTGATCCAGCCGCAGCCGATTATTCTGGTTGAGGGGATTCTAGTCTTCGCTGAGCCTGATCTGCGTGAGTGCTTCGATGTGCGGATCTTTGTGGATACGGACGCGGACCTGCGCTTTATCCGCCGCCTCACCCGTGACCTCTCTGAGCGTGGACGTACGGTGGATTCGGTCGTGACGCAGTATCTTCACACGGTCCGCCCCATGCACCTGGAATTTGTCGAGCCGAGCAAGCGTTACGCGGATGTGATTATCCCCGAGGGGGGTAAGAACCTCGTGGCGATCGAGATGGTCGCCTCGCGTATTCGCAGCCTGCTTGACGCCGCCGGGCACGCCCCCACGGGCTAACCCGCCTATTTACTATCCCCCCTCCCCATGCTATACTCGCCCTTATAGGTCTCCGAAAGACAGTGACGGAGAAGAGTACGCGGTCTGGGCCTGTAGAGAGTGCGGGTCATTGGCTGAAAGCCTGCACAGTGCGCCGCCGCGGAAGGTCGCTCCCGAGTTGGCATTCTGACCCGTTCTGGTAGGGATGCCCGGTTCGCACCCGTTAGCGTGCTTTGAAGCGCCCGGTGGCCTTGTGCCGTCGGGAAGCAAGGTGGTACCGCGAAAGCCTGCCCTTTCGTCCTTGTATGGCGACAGGGCATTTTTGTTTCTAGAGATGGAGATGTACTGGTATGCCAACCGACAATGACACGAGCCTGTTCTACGATGCCGTAGCGGATGACTATCATCTCCAGTACCGCGATTGGGATACGGAATTGGAGCGCGAGGGCCTGAACCTGCGCCGCTTCCTCCGCCCGCATGATGTAAAGACCGTGCTGGATACCTCCTGCGGTCCGGGAACCCAGGCCATCGCCCTCGCCCGCCTGGGCTATCAGGTCACCGCCGCCGATCCGAGTGCGGGCCTGCTGGCGCGTGCCCGGCAGAATGCCGAGCATTACGGCGTGTTGGACCAGATCACGTTCGTCCAATCCGACTTTCAAGGGCTGCCCGGCGCGGTTCAAGGGCCGTTTGACGCGGTCCTGACCAAAGGCAATGCCCTGCCCCACTTGCTGCAGGATGAGCAGATCGAAGAAGCGCTTTTGGTCTTCCACGACCTTCTGCGTCCCGGTGGTCTCCTGCTGATTGGCATGCGCGATTTCGAGCCGCTGCTCGATGACCGGCCCCGCTTCTGGCCGGGCCGCGTCCACGACGAGCCGGAGGAGCAGATCATTATCTTCGATCTGTGGGACTGGGACGATGGCCCGCCCATCACCGTGACCGTCAGTAACTTCGTCGTGCGAGGCACCGGTCAGACATACCGTGTGTCCAGGCATCCGGTGGTCTTCCGGGCTCTCACTGCCGAGGAAGTCGAAGTGGTTATGCTCGAAGTCGGATTTCAAGACATCGTAGTCGCACCGGATCGCTGGGAGTTACTCATCTCGGCAGTGAAGCCCGAAGAGTAGCGGATGCGAATACAGACGTCCCCTGCTCTTTGGAAGCCATCTATTCTCCTGGTGTGGAGAAAGCGTTTGATGACTACACGAAATTTCTGCGAGGCGATAGGACTGCCTCTTTCCGTTCGTTCCTGAACAGCGCGCCACGAGGACATTATGACGACTAAGTTCACCGCAACAAGCGAGATGCCGACGCTCTTCGACTTCAACGACCAGGAGATGAGCATCTATCACTGGTGGCAAGAAAACGGCTGGTTCAAGCCCGAGGTTAACCCCGGTGCAGACCCGTTCGTAATCGCCATCCCGCCGCCCAACGTGACTGGCGCGCTGCACAACGGCCACGCGATGTTCGTCAGCCTGGAAGACCTCATGATCCGCCACGCCCGCATGAAGGGCCGCGCCGCGCTGTGGATTCCCGGCGCGGACCACGCCGGGATCGCCACGCAGCTCCAGGTCGAGCGCCTGCTGCGCAGCGAGGGCACGAGCCGCCAGGAAGTCGGGCGTGAGGAATTTCTGCGCCGCACCTGGGAATGGAAAAATAAGTACGCGGGCCGCATCGAAGACCAGCTTCGCCGCCTCGGCGCAAGCTGCGACTGGGATCGCGAGCGCTTCACGCTCGATGAGGGCCTCTCCCGTGCCGTGCGCGAAGCCTTTGTCACGCTCTGGGAACAGAGACTGCTCTATCGCGGCCCGCGCCTGATCAACTGGTCGCCCGGCCTGCAAACCGCCGTCAGCGACCTGGAAGTGGAGCGCGTCGAGGAACAGGGCAACCTGTACTACTTCAACTATCCGGTCAAGGGCGGCGGCAGCCTGCCCGTGGCGACCACGCGCCCCGAAACCATCCTGGGCGATACTGCCGTGGCGGTTCATCCCGAAGATCCACGTTATAAAGATCTCGTCGGCAAAACCTGCATCGTGCCGGTGCTCAACCGCGAGATCCCCATCATTGCGGACGAATATGTGGACCGCGAGTTCGGTACCGGCGCGGTGAAGATCACCCCCGGCCACGACCCGAACGACTACCTCATCGGCCAGCGCCACAACCTGCCGGTGATCAACATCATGAACACCGACGCCACGCTGAACGCCAACGCCGGTCCTTACGCGGGCATGGACCGCTTCGACGCCCGTAAAGCGCTCTGGGCCGATATGGAAGCCCAGGGCATCACCCTGCGCGTCGAGCCGCACAAGCACGTCGTGCCACGCTCGCAGCGCGGCGGCGAGATCGTGGAGCCGCTCATCAGCACCCAGTGGTTCGTGAAGATCGAGCCGCTGGCCGAAAAAGCCCTCGGCGCGGTCCGCGATGGGCGCATCAAGATCATCCCCGACCATTTCGAGCGTGTCTACTTCAACTGGCTCGAAAATATCGAGGACTGGTGCATCAGCCGCCAGCTCTGGTGGGGCCACCGCATCCCCGCGTGGTACTGCGACGACTGCGGTGAGGTCACCGTCACGCGCGAAGATCCCGAGCACTGCGCCCACTGCGGCAGCGGCAAGCTGCGCCAGGATCCCGACGTGCTCGATACGTGGTTCAGCAGCGGCCTGTGGCCGTTCAGCACGCTCGGCTGGCCGGAGCAAACGCCCGATCTACAGCGCTACTACCCGACCAGCGTCATGGAAACGGGCTACGACATCCTGTTCTTCTGGGTCGCGCGCATGATCATGATGGGCATGTGGTTCACTGATCAGCCGCCGTTCCATACCGTCTACCTGCACGGCCTCGTCCGTGACGAGCACGGGCGCAAAATGAGCAAATCCTACGGCAACGTGATCGATCCAATCGAAACCGTGGACAAGTACGGCGCGGACGCGCTGCGCTTCACCCTGTTGACCGGCAGCGCCCCCGGCGCGGACCTCAACCTGGCTGAAAGCCGCATCGAGTACAGCCGCAACTTCGGCAACAAGCTCTGGCAGATGTCCCGCTTCACGTGGGCCAATCTCGACGGCTACACGCCTCGCGCCGAGCCGGACGTCACCACGCTGGATCTGCCCAGCCGCTGGATTCTCAGCCGCCTCTCGAAGCTCATCACCAACGTGGACCGGCTGTTCGAAACCTACCAGTACAGCGAGGCCGGGCGCCAGATTCTCGACTTCATGTGGAGCGAGTTTGCCGACTGGTACGTGGAGATCAGCAAGAACGCGCTGTACAGCGGCGAGGGTGAAGACCGCGAGCACGCGCTTGACGTCCTGTCCTACGTGATCAACGCCGGGCTGCGCCTGCTGCACCCGTATATTCCGTTCATCACCGAAGCCATTTGGACCTACCTGTCCCCCGATGGCAAGCCGCTGATCCTGTCTTCGTGGCCGGTTGCTAACCCCGCCCACATCGACGATGCAGCCGAATCCGACTTCGCCGTGGTGATGGACCTCGTGCGCGGCATCCGCAACGTCCGCGCCGAGTACCGCGTGGAGCCATCCCGTCGCATCACCGCGCACATGGATGCCGGATCGCACGCCGCGCTGCTCGAAGACTACAAGAGTCTGTTCTCCCGGCTCTGCAACGTCAGCGACGTCGATCTGCTTCAGACCGGCAGCGCCGCGCCGGAAAACGCCGCCGCGACCGTGTCCGCCGATGTCACGGTCTACCTCCCGCTGGCGGATCTGGTCGATCTGGATGCCGAGCGCCAGCGCCTGAGCAGCGAGCTGGATAACCTTTCGCAGCAGATCACCCGCACCGAGGGGCTGCTCGCCAACGAGAACTTCGTCAGTCGCGCCAAGCCCGACGTGGTCCAGCGCGAGCGGGACAAGCTGGCGACCCTTACCGCCAGCCGTCAGGCTGTCCAGGAACGTCTCGACGCCCTGGCCGAATAACGCCCCCAACTGATACGCAAACGAGCCGCGCTCTTGTGAGTGCGGCCCGTTTCATTTCATCCAGTGCTTGAACGCTGCCACCATATTTCCATAGGGGCAGGTCGTAGATCCGTGCAGCGTTGTGCGCCTTACTCCGCCGGATTCTCGCCCTTTTCGCGCAGTTTGAGGTACAGCACCCGCCCGGCCTTTTGCGCCGTGCGCCGCACCGTCTCGTCAGGATCGGTCCGGAAAAGGGTTTCCAGGGCGCTGTAGGCTTCGGTGGCTTCCAGCAGCGCTAGCTCCTCGATCGATTGAATCCGTATGCTCGGGTTCTTGTCCGACAGGCGCAACATATGGTAGGCGATCAATTTTTCCGACGCCGACATAAACTCGATCTCCTGTAACTGGTTCTACGACGACTGTCTGCCCGATTTGTTTGCTTGCACGCGTGCCAGGGCTTCAGCAGCTTTCTGCTGTTCGTTTCCGCTCGATACGCCGCTCATCCACGCTTGCCGTACCGCGCTGTAATAGATACTTTTTCCGGCCTGCTGCGCCAGCAAGCGCGTTTCCGGATCGGGATCGGTGGCAAAAAGCTCGCCCAGCGCAGGCAGCGCACCCGGATGGCCGAGCACTTCCAGCCCGCGAATGCACTCCGCGCGGGTCGCGCTGTCCTGAGCGCTGCTCAGGCGTCCCAGCCATACTTTGAGCGTCGTGTCTTGATCCGGCATCGCGTCCCGCTACTTTACCCTCAAAAAGGTCAATCCCGCATCCAGTAAATCGCTGAAATCGTCGGGGCCGTCCACACTGAGCGGAGCCGCGCCATCCGGTGCGGGTAGCGCGGGCACGCTTTCGTCATTCTCCTCGCGCGGCGTGCGCAGCAGTTCTTCCATCTGCCGCTGGTAAGACTGTTCTACGGCGAAATGCCACGCCCTGTTTTTGCCCTTATCCGTCAGGCTCAGTTCCAGCTCGGCCAGAAACGCCTCTTCGCGGTCTTCGGTTTCCCGGCGTTCGTACAGCGCCTTGATCGCCTCGCGCGTGGAATGTCCGCGTTCTCGCGCCGCGCGCAGAATCCCGGCGGTCCATAGCGCGACCTCGCGCACGCCCGGCTCAGGATCGCGCGCGGTCATCCACTCCACCGCCCGCAGCGCCTCGGTTTCCTCGACCATCGCCAGAATGCGCAGCGTCTCCACGCGCACCCGCGGATCGGGATCGCGCAGCCTCTGCGGCAGCGCCCTTATGTCCAGTTCCGTATCCATAATGCTCAGTATAAACAAATCCGGTCTGCGTGCCACTGTCGCACCTGCCTATGCTATAATCGCAGGCCGTATGTGTCGCCTCCAACCTCGCTGCCCGGGCTGCATCCAATCGCACAAAACTGCATCAAAACAGGAGTGGCCTGCTGCCGCGGAGGGATCAAAGAAGGGAACGTCGTTGTGATCCAGCAAGCCGTAATTCTGGCCGCCGGGCGCGGAAAACGCCTCGGCCAGTTAACCAAAGATCGCCCCAAATCCATGCTGCCCGTGTTGGGCAAGCCGATCATCGCCCGTGTGATGGATCGCTTCCGCGATGCCGGGGTACGCCGCTTCGTGGTTGTCGTGGGCGAAAACGACGGCCAGATGGCCTCTTACCTCAACCAATCCTGGTATCCCGACGCCGACATCCGTTTTGTGATGCAGCCCGTCCCCACCGGCACGGTCGATGCGCTGCTGGCCGCCGCGCCGCATCTTGACGGGCCGTTCCTGCTCACGGCAGTGGATAACCTGACCTCCCCCGCGCACATCTCGAACCTGATCACGCGTTTTCACGAACACCCTGATCATCTCGCGGTCGTCAGCCTGCTGGAAGGCAGCCCCGCCGATATCCGCAAATCGTCCGGCGTGGTCCTGAACAACAGTCGCGTTGAGGAAATCATCGAAAAGCCCGACCAACCCCGTACGTCGTGGCTGTCGTTTATGCTGTACGCGTTCGCGCACGACTATCTCGACTTTCTACCCGCCGTACCCGTGTCCCCCCGCGGGGAGCGCGAGCTGGTCAGCGCGATCCAGGCCGGGATCGAGCAGGGCCGCCGCGTTGGGTATGTCATTGCCGACTGGCGCCTGCACCTCACCCGCGAACTGGACCTCTACGCCATCAACCGGCAGTTCCTGCGCGAAGGCCGCGACACACACATTCTCAGCGAAATCCCGGACTCGGTGCAAATTACGCCGCCGGTCCGTATCGATCCAAACGTTAGTGTTGGCCCCGGGGCGGAAATTGGTCCCAATGTGTACCTGGAATCGGGCGCGACCGTTGGGCAGCGCGCAGTCGTCAAAAATGCCGTATTGCTTCGCGGCGGTGTCATACCCGCCGGGGAGCACTGTGACGGCGAGATTATCGGCAACGGCGTGCGGCTGGTCGACCCGGATTCCTCTCATCCCGCAGCATAAAGGAGAAGCAAGACGATGTCCAAATCCGTACGGTTCCTCATCCTGATCCTGGTCGTCCTCGCGCTGGCGCTGGCCGCGTGCGGCGGCTCTGACGATAAGCAGGCGTCAGCCACTTACCAGACCATCAGTGTGACGGAAGCTCAAAAGCAGTTGCAGGCCAATCCCGACGCGATCTTTGTGGATGTGCGCACCGCTGAGGAATACGCGACCGGCCACGCCGAAGGCACCGTGCTCATCCCGCTCGACGAAGTTTCCGACCGCGCCGCCGCTGAGCTGCCCAAAGACAAGGACATCTACGTAATCTGCCGCAGCGGTAACCGCAGCAAGTCCGCCTCCGAGACCCTGATCAGCCTGGGATACGAGCACGTCTACAACGTCGACGGCGGCACGAATGCGTGGTCCTCTGCTGGCCTGCCCATGTCCAGCAATTAGCCCGACGTCCGCAAAAAAACAGGCGGCCTACGTGGCCGCCTGTCCTTATTCCTCTCGTCACATTCCAGCTACTGCGACAGCAACCGGTCGATCTCGGGGCGGTTGAAGCCCACCACGATCCGCCCGTTGATGTCGATCACCGGCACACCCTGCTGGCCGCTCCGCCGGACCATATCCCGTGCGGCGGCAGCATCACGGCTCACGTCCACGTCGCGGAACCGGATACCCTGCTGGCGCAGATACTGCTTGGCGTGGTTGCAGTGCGGGCACGACGGGGTGCTGAAAACGATCACACGCTTCTTTTTAGTCTCAGTTTCCTTCGGCATAGTTCCTCACCTGCTAGTTAAAATGACTATGCGAAACGCAGTGCGTACAAGTCATTAGATGCAGCAGATGCTCTCCGGGTTGCGCCTTTACCGCGATTCGCTGCCGCTTCCGTCGCCATTGCCGCGCTGGGGTTTCAGATCCAGCACCGCGTACAGGCGTTCCTTCACCGCGTTCGGCAGATCGGGTGCGGGAAGCTGGCGATAGAGCGAGATCGTTTTCGTCATGGTGTTCACCACGACCCGGCAGTTCTCACACGCCGCCATGTGCGCTTCCAGCTCGCGGCACAATTCAGGATCGAGATCGCCGTCCACGTAGTCTGTCAGGCTCGCCAGATAGCGCCGGCATTCGCCGTTTTCGTGATGATGGTGGCTTGTAACGCTCATGCCTCACCTCGATTTCTGGACTCAGCTATCACCGGACCCTGAGAAAAATAGGCGCTCAGGCGCTCGCGCAGCTTCAGCCGTGCGCGCATCAAGCGGCTTTTGACCGCCGGGACCGACAGATCCAGCGCCGAAGCGGTTTCTTCCGTCGAAAGCCCTTCGATGTCGCGCAGAACAAACACGCTGCGCAGTGTCGCCGGGAGATCGTCAATGGCGCGGGCCATTTCTTCGCGCGCCTCGTCCCGCAGCAGATCGTCTTCGGGCAAACAGCAAAAGTCGAATAACTGCCTCGGCAGCAGGTCCCCGTCGTCGCGCTCGATCGGTTCATCCACCGATACCTGCTCCGGTTCCTTGCGCCGCAGCCGCATCAGGGCCGCGTTGGACGCAATCCGGTACAACCAGGTGCTCATGCTCGATCGCGCTTCGAACTGGTCAATCGACTTAAACGCGCTCAGGAACGTTTCTTGCAGCACATCTTCCGCGTCCGCTTCGTTCCCCATCATGCGCAGCGCCAATCGATATATGCGCGCCGCGTTTTCTTCGACCAGTTGGGCATAGGCGGCTTGGTCACCAGCTTGCAGCCGCGCCACCAGATCCGTGTCGTGTTCTTCGGTTGGCATCGCTTCTCTCAGGCAGTTGAGATCCAGTTGATACCCGAATCTTACCCTACCCTCGGCGCGATCCCAAACGTGAATGCCCATCTACTACTATTAGATGCAGTTTCGGCCCTCACGTTGCGCCCCGCTGCGACCCTGGCTGCATTCTGCGCATCTAAGTCAATGGATGTCACTTTACCGTACAATCTGGCCGGACGGATTCATCTAACGGAGGCACACCCTTATGGCTGGCAAGAAAAGTTCGCGGCTGGTCCTGCGCGACGACATGATCTTCACGGGCTACAGCAGCAACGGCTACAGCATCCCCATCGATGCGCGTCCCGGCGTCGGCGGTCACGATGCGGGCGTCTCCCCCGTGGAATTGGTGCTTACGGCGCTGGGCGGCTGCACAGTGATGGATGTATTGAGCATCCTGCGCAAGAAGCAGGAACAGGTTACCGGCATGGAAGTCTTCGTCGAAGGCGAGCGCGCCGACGAACACCCGCAGGTCTACACGTCGATCACAGTACGCTACGTCGTCACCGGGCGCAACATCAAGCCCGCGTCGGTCGAGCGCGCCATCGAACTCTCGCGCGACAAGTATTGCAGCGTCTCCGCGATGCTGCACCCAACGGTACCGATCAGCTATACTTACGAGATCGTCGAAGCAGGCGAACTGGAGCCGGAGCCTGCCGTCAAGTAGGAGCAGATCATGAACCGTGAGCAAGCGTGGCAGTTGGTCACCGAGTGGACCCAATCGCAAAGTCTGATCCGGCATATGCTGGCCGTCGAGGTCGCCATGCGCGCCTACGCGCGTCACTTTGGCGAAGACGAAGACAAGTGGGCCGTGACCGGGCTTCTACACGACTTCGACTACGAGCGTTATCCCGACATGACCGCCGCGGATGGGCATCCGTTCACCGGGATACGCGTGCTGCGCGAGATGGGAGTCGATGAGGACATCGTGCTGGCGATTGCCGCCCACGCCGCAGAGCGCACGGGTGTCGAGCCGGAAACCCTGATGCAAAAATCCCTCGTGGCCGTGGACGAGCTGACCGGCTTCCTCACGGCGGTTGCCCTCGTGCGCCCGTCGAAAGATATCCGCGACATCACCAAGATCAAGTCGGTGCGCAGCAAATGGAAGGATCACACCTTCGCCGCTGGCGTCCACCGGGGTGAGATCGAGCAGGCGGCGGACGCGCTCGGCGTCGATCTGTGGGAAGAACACGTGCCGCGCGTGCTCGACGCGATGAAAGATATCGCGGACGAGCTTGGCCTCGCGGGCGACTCGGCATCCTCTGCAGCGCCGGAAAACTGATCCGGTCCACGCTGCCCGATTTCCCCCTTCTCCCTGCGTGTGTGGGAGAAGCAGAACCAGTGAATACGGTGTACGTGGGGAAGCTTCTGGCCTCCCCACGTTTCGTTTTTGACGCCTCCGCGCTACTCGGCAGCACACACCGGAATTTCTCATCATCTCATACGACACCTGTAACTCCTACTTGATATTGCAAAACCTTAGCGTTATCATCGCGCAGCTTGTTCAAAAGCATAGGCAGTTTGTAGGTCTTTTAGCCTCAGCCACCTTCAACAGCTTTCACAACCTGCTCGAGAGGATTTAAGACATGAGAGGGTATCGCCTCTGGCTGGTGGTTATTGTGCTGGTCACCGTAGTTTGCGGGTGGATCTCATTGCCCAGTAACCCCGGCATACATTTAGATTGGAACGACGATGGAGACTACAGCGACCCGTTTGAGATGAACAAGGATCTCAAGGTCGTGCAGGGTCTCGATCTACAGGGCGGCTCGCGCGTTTTGCTTCGCGCTGCTCTGGATTCAGATCAATATGACGACAGCACGATGGATCAGGCCGTGAAACGTATCGAGCGTCGTGTCAACGGCCTGGGCGTTTCCGAAGCCGTCGTCCAGAAGCAAGAAGGTGGACGTATCATCGTCGAGCTGCCGGGCGTGAGCCAGCAGGAAGTCGCGTTCAACGCGATCAAATCCACCGGTTTGCTCGAATTTGTGGACTTCTCGACTGCCGGGAGCATCCCCGAAGGGACCTGCGTCCTGACGACCGAGCAGGTGAAGATCGCAGAAGCGCGTCTGGCTGAAGGCGAAACGGCCCAGGCCTATTCCGACTACACCTGCGAAGGCCAGACCGCCGACGCGCCCGCCGATTCGGCGCAGCTCCAGTCCGACGGCACGCCTTTCCAGACAATCATGACCGGTGCAGGCCTGGCCGATGCCGCCGCAGCCAACATTGGAACGGTCACATTATCGTGGGCTGTCAACTTCGTCCTGCGCGATAATGGCGAGGGTGTCGATAACTTCGTGAACTTCGTCGCCAGCCACGCCAACCAGAACATGGCGATCATCCTCGACGGTCGTCTCGTCTCGGCTCCGACCATCCAGTCCGACCTCGCCAGTGCGGCGGCGGCGGGCACGATGGACAGCGGCATCATCACCGGCAACTTCACCCGCGACGAAGCCGAAGTACTAGCCGCACAGTTGAAGTACGGCTCGCTGCCCATCCCGCTGGACATCATCGCCTTCGACACCATCGGCCCGACCCTCGGTGAAATCTCGGTGGACCGTTCGATCCGCGCGGGTATCGTCGGCGTCATCACCGTGCTGATGTTCATGCTGATTTACTACCGCATCCCGGGCATCGCCGCAGACCTCGCCCTGATCTTGTTCGCGCTGATCAACTTCGCGCTGTTCAAGTTCATCCCGGTCACGCTGAGCTTGCCTGCGATCATCGGTTTCTTGATATCCATCGGTACGGCAGTAGACGGTAACATCCTGATCTTCGAGCGCATGAAAGAAGAACTGCGCAACGGGCGCACGATGGATCGCGCCATCGACGCAGGCTTCGACCGTGCATGGACCTCCATCCGCGACTCGAACCTCTCGACGATTATCATCTGCTTCATCCTTTACTTCTTCGGCAGTGCCTTTGGCGCGAGCGCCGTCCGCGGCTTCGCCATCACGCTGGGCATGGGTTTGGTCATCAACCTGTTCACCGCCGTGATCGCCACGCGCACATTCCTGCACACGATGGTCCTGCTCGTTGGCGGTCAGCTGCGCGCCCGTCCGCGCCTGCTCGGCGTCTAGTCGCGTCCGAAGGGAGGCTACGACATGTTTCAGTTCGCACAACGCCGTAAGTACTACTTTTTGCTGTCGGCCTCGGTGATCATCCCCGGCATCATTGCGATGATCATCTCGACCATCACCTATAACAGCCCGATCCGCCTGAGCATCGACTTCACGGGCGGTACGATTGCCGAGTTCTCGTTCATCGACAACGTAGGCGAACAGCAGATCCGCGATGGACTGGCCAACTTCGGCCTCGACGACATCATCGTGCAGCGCCTTGACCCCATCTCCACGGATGAGATCAGCTCGGATGTCGCCCTCGAACCGGCAGGCAGCCGCTGGCAGATCCGCATGGATAACCTGACCGACGAACGCCTGAACGAGCTGAAGGCTTACCTTCAGGAAAACGTCAGCCCGTTCTGGTCGCCCCAGTCGGAAACAGAAGACCCGCTGCGTGAAGCAGCCATCACCACCAGCAGCGTTTCGCCCACGGTCGGGCGCGAAGTGACGCGCGCCGCCCTGCTGGCGACCCTCGCCGTCGCGGTGATCATCCTGTTCTTCATTGTGTGGGCCTTCCGCCGCATCCCGCATGCGTTCCGGTACGGCGCGTGCGCCATCGTGGCCATGTTCCACGACATCCTGGTGACGATGGGCGTCATGTCGATCCTCGGCCTGCTCTTCGACTGGGAAGCCGACGCGCTGTTCCTGACCGCGATCCTGACCGTCGTCGGGTACTCGGTGCAGGACTCGATCGTCGTGTTCGACCGCATCCGTGAAAACATCCCGAAGTATCGCGGTGAATCGTACGATACCGTCGTCAACCGCAGCGTGCTGGAAACCATTCACCGGTCCCTGGCGACGCAGTTGAACGCGATCTTCGTGTTGATCGCCATCCTGCTCTTCGGTGGTGAGACGATCCAGCAGTTCATCGGCATTCTGCTGATCGGTATGATCAGCGGGACGTACTCGTCCATCTTCAACGCCGTGCCGCTGCTGATTTCGTGGGAAAAGGGTGAAATCCCCTTCGTCAACCGCGAAGCGAAGCGCCGCCGCCAGGAAGAACTCACCGTCGCACCCTAAGCGTCGGTGGTACAATCACAGCATCAAAAAGGGCGGCCCGCTTCCTGGGTCGCCCTTTTTCGTTCATCGAATCTGAGATCGAGTCTGGCCGCGCCGCCCCTACCCTGCCCACGTCGTTTCGATGGCGGGCGGATGCAGAATCGTCTGCATGACCACGCAGTACTGTTCCGCTTTTTCGCGCAGCTTGGCGCGCTGTTCCTCCGTCGCTTCCGGCGCGTCGAGATCGAACCGCACGCGGATCGCCTGGAAACCGACCGGGGCCTCCCGCGAGACGCCCAGCGTCCCGCGCAAATCGAGATCGCCCTCGACCGTCACCTCGATCCGCTCCACCGGCACGCCCATCGCCGCCGCGACCATCTGGCACGTGATCTGCGCACATGCCGACAGGGCACCCAGCAGAAGATCGCCGGAACAGGCGGCGGTCCCTGCTCCGCCCACGCCCTGATGGGCTTCCGCCGCATAGATCGCCCGGCCAATGTCCACCGAGCACGACAGCGGCGTACCGGTCTGGCTGCCCTTCGCCGTCAGCGTGATCTGGGCGGCCCGTTCGTCCTCACGATAATGATTCTTGAGCGGTTTTTGAATCGAACGCAGATCGATCATGCTGCCTCCTTGGCCCGGATGGGCGATGACGAAACGGTGATGATCCCGGTCGTGAGGCAGAAGCGTTTTCGCCTAGGTACGACCGAACTGTTTTGCCAGTTCCTCGCCGCTGATGTGCAGCATCGTCGGGCGGCCATGCGGGCACGTGCGCGGCGATTCACACCGCTCCAACTGCCGGATCAAGCCCTGCATCTCGTCGTAGCTCAATGTCTGCCCGGCTTTGACCGCCGCGGTCTTGCACACCCGCCGCACCAGTTTTTCTTCCAGCGTCACTTCGCCCGGCTCGTTGCCGCTTTCCAGGTCCTGCACGATCATCTTCATCACGTCGCCCGGATCGCGGTCCGCCAGCAGCGCCGGGATCGCCCGCACGCGAAATGTGCTCGCCCCGAACGGCTCGATCTCGAAGCCCAGATGCGCCAGCAGATCGAGCGCCTCCTCGACGCGCTGTGCTGACGAAGGTGACAACTCCACCGTTGCCGCATCGAGCGTGCGCTGCGCGACCGGTTCCATCGCGGCGTGCTGCGCCATAAACTGCTCGTACAAAATACGCTCGTGCGCGGCGTGTTGGTCGATCAGGTACAGCCCTGCCGGACCCTCTGCCACGATATACATCGCGCCCACCTGCCCGATCACGCGCAGGATCGGCAGCGTGCGCGGGCGGGCCGGTCGCCCTACGCTGTCGGGAATTTCGGTCGGCTTGGGCTGCGGCTGCGGGCGCGTCGGCATCGGATAATCGGCGCGCTGGTGCGCAAAGCGCCCAGGATCGAGCGATCTTAGCTCCATGCGGAGCTGTTCCTCGCCGGGAACCATCGTGCGCAGCGGGCGCGGATCGGGCCGGTTCTGTGGCGCGGGACGCCATCCCTCTTCAACGTTCTGATACGGGTCGCCGCCAATCGGCGGCACGGGAGCCTGATCAACCACCGCCCGCCGCACCGCGCGCTGCACTGCCGAAAACACCGCCTCCGGCGCGCGGAAGCGCACTTCGGCTTTGGTCGGGTGCACGTTGACGTCCACTTCTTCGGGCTGCATGGTGACCATCAGCACCGCCATCGGATAGCGCCCGCTGGGAATCAGCGTATGGTACGCCTGCGAAACCGCGTAGGTCAGACTCTGGTCGCTGATCGCCCTGCCATTCACGAACAGGATGATCTGCGAGCGGTTCGAGCGATTCAGGTTCGGCGTAGACGTAAACCCGTAGACCTCGATCGGCGGCAGATCCGGGCGCGTCGGCGGCTGAGGGCTGACCTCCAACATCTCCTTGAACGTTTCCAGTCCAAAGACTTCCACCAACACATCCGCCACATCGCCGCTGCCGGGGCTGTGAAACTGCTCGCGCCCCTCCATGATCAGCCGGAAGCGCACGTTGGGATACGCCATCGCATAGTTCGTCACCAACTGCATGACGTGGCGGCGTTCGGTGCTGTCTGCTTTGAGGAATTTCAAGCGTGCGGGCGTGTTAAAAAACAGGTTCTCGACCGTAACGACCGTCCCGGCGGGCGCGCCCGCCTGCCGCGCGTAGCGCATCTCGCCGCCTTCGACCTGCACCGTCGCGCCGATCTCTTCGCTCCGTGCGCGTGAAACGATCGTTGTGCGGCTCACGGCGGCAATGCTCGCCAGCGCCTCACCGCGAAAGCCCAGCGTCAGGATATGGTTCAGGTCGTCCACCGTGCGCAGCTTGCTGGTCGCGTGGCGCGCAAACGCCAGAGCCAATTCGTCCTGCTCGATGCCCTGGCCGTCATCGCTGACGCGGATCAGTTTTTTCCCGCCCTCCTCGATCTCGACCGTGATCGAGGTTGCCCCGGCGTCGAGCGCGTTTTCGACCAGTTCCTTCACGGCGGAAGCAGGACGTTCTACGACCTCACCGGCTGCGATTTGCGCCGCGACTGTGTCCGGCAGAACTTGAATGGATCCACTCATCGCGTTTCTTCCCAATTGAAAACAAGCCCCGGTCGGGCCGGGGCATCAGACAGGCATTTCATGTACTGCGTGCAGCGCGTCGTTACGTCGCGCTGCTGGGTTTATTATACCCCTCCAAAGGGATCATAAGGGTGAAGGTGCAGCCGTGTCCAGGCTCGCTGTCCACCCACACGTCTCCCCCGTGGCGCTGCGCCACGTTCTTGACGATGAACAGACCCAGCCCGTTCCCCTTGACCCGCTCCCATTCCTTGCGGCGGATGCGCACGTTGCGCCGGAACAGTTTCTTCTGGTCGTTTTTGCTGATGCCCAGCCCGTTGTCGGACACACGGAATTGCAGGCTGCCATCGACCACGCCCACCATGATATCGACCGCCCCGCCTTCGGGCGTATACTTGACCGCATTTTCGACCAGATTGGAAAACGCGCTGCCTACCATGCCTTTGTCGAGGTTCATTACCGGCAGATCGGGTTCGATCGTGCTGCTGAAAGACAGCCCCTTTTTATCCGCCGCTGCCGCCATGCTGGTCACTACCTTCTGCGCCAGCTCATTGACATCGGTGGCTTCGCGTGCCAGCTCGTAACTGCCCGTTTCGGGATCGAGCCTGCCCGCTTCCAGGATTTTCTCGACCATGTCCGACATCTGCATGACGCCGGAGCCGATCTTCTCCACAAACGAGGTCTGCCGCTCGTTGAGGGGGCCAACCAGCCCCATCATATCGCAGTAGCCCTTCATGAAGGTCAGGGGGGATCGCATATCGTGGGAGACGGTGCTCAAAAAGTCCGATAGGTTCGCGTTCACGCGCTTAAAATGCGTGATGTCCCGCAGCCACAGCACGCGTCCCATCTCGTCCCAGATCGTCACTTCAGCGAGGCTGGGCGAATATGTTTTGCCGTTTGCGCCTTCAAATTCCGCCGTATGCAGCGGTTGGGTTTCCCGGTCCGCCTGGAGCAGCGCGGCGAGTTTGGCCGTCTCCGCGAAATCGGCCAGCGTGCGGCCTTGCGCGGTTCCCGCGTCGATGTGCAGGGCGTCCTGCGCCGCCACGTTGAGCAGCAGAATTTCCAGCGAGTCCCCCAGGACGATCGCCGGATCGACGGCGCTGTTGATGATCGCCGCCATCCACTCCCGCTGGCGTCGAGTGCTGGAGAGTGTTCTGGCGCGGTCCACCGTCAGCGCGGCCTGCGTCACCAAAATTGCCAGCAGCGTGTCTTCGCTCTCGGTCCAGACCGGCATTTCATCGAATGCCAGCCACAGCGCCCCGCAAAACTGACCGCCAACCTGAAGCGGCGCAGCAGCGATCGCCTGCACGAGATCGGGCAGCGACCCGGCAGGGCATACCTCGCCCGCGGGAACGCTGATCAATTCCCCTGCTTCGTGACCCTCGACGGCGAGCAGCACAGCGTGGTCCGCTTCGGTCACAATGTCTGTTAATACACCATGCCCGTATACAGCCCAGTTATCGACCGGCTTCACCAGCACCAGGCGAGCACCACGGGCCGCGGCAATCTGCTCTGCGCCATCCAGGACTACAGTGAGCGCCTGTTCAACGGCATCCGGTTGGTCTGCCAACTGCCTGACCACCGACAAGAGTATGCTTTGTTGGCTTAACTGAATTTGAAGCTCGTCCACTACCGCCTTATCCTACGGGTTGCAACAGACTTACGATAACGAAATTATAGCACCGGGCGCGAGGTGGCGAAAGCGCCCCTAAGTCCCGCCATTGAGCCTTGCAGCAGGGATCTATCCGTGCTACACTCCGCAATATCCAAGTAGGCGGGGGTAGCCTGAGGATACGAGCCGGATGTCTGAGCGGATTCTCATAGTAGACGACGATGTTGACAGCTTGAAGCTGATCGGACTGATGCTTCAGCGTCAAGGCTATGAAGTGCTGGTTGCCAGCACTGGACAGCAGGCGCTTGCAAAAGCGAAAAATGATCGTCCCGACTTGATTATCCTCGACATCATGATGCCCGATATGGATGGCTACGAGGTATGCCGCCGCTTGCGGCACGACCCCACCACGCAGCCAATCCCCATCATCATGTTCACGGCCCGCGCGATGGTAGACGACAAAGTCGCCGGATTTGAAGCCGGTGCTGACGACTACCTCACCAAACCCACCCACCCCGCCGAGCTGGCATCGCGCATCAAGGCGATCCTCGCGCGCAGCGCCGCCCAGAATCGCGCGGCGGGCAGCCATGCCCTCACCGTTGGATTTATCGGCGCAAAAGGCGGCCTGGGAACCACCACCCTCGCGGTGAATGTCGCCGCGGCGCTCGGCCAGAACGACCCGACCATTCTCACGGACTTCCGGCCCGGCGTGGGCACGATCGGCCTCTCACTCGGGTTCGGTCGCTCGACTGGCATCGCCAACCTGCTCTCGCGCCCGGCCAGCGAGATCACGCCCCGCGCCATCGAAAACGAAATCGCCACCCACAACAGCGGCCTGCGGCTGCTGCTGTCGTCTGCCCGGCCCAAAGAAACCCTCTTGATGATCACGCCGGACAGCGCCTCAATGATCGTGCGTCACCTGCGCACGCTGGCGCGCAACGTCGTAGTCGATCTCGGCCCCAGCCTCACCCGGCTCTCGGCGCGCATCTTGCAGGAAGCGGAGCTGACCGTCCTGACGGTCGAGCCGACCCGGATCGGCCTGACGATGGCGAACGATCTGATGCACGAGCTGGACCAGATCGGCATCTCCGAGTCCCGCATCAGCATCGTGCTGGTGAACCGTGCCCAGTCGAGTCTCGCGGTCCCGTGGCAGGAAGCCGAAAAGATCCTGAATCACCCCATGACCGCGATCATTTCCCCGGCCCCTGAAGTCGCCTTCCAGGCGGCGGAAGCGGGGGTTCCCATCGTGCTGTTCCAGCCCAATGCCATCGTGGCGAGCCAGTTCACCAAGCTGGCCGAAGAGATCAGCACGCGCAGCCGCGTTATGGCGGGAACCGGCAACACATAAGGGGACTCCTTCCACCAGCCATGCTTCAGCAGGCATTTTCCCGGCCCGGTTTCCTCAGCCCCTCTCCGGCGCCTGTCCATTGCTGGCTGTCCGCCGGCATCCGATCGCGGAGCCGCCATGGACATTGAGGACATGGTCCAGGCCGCGCTCGATCTGATCCGGCATGGCCGCTACGTCGTCGCGCTGACCGGTGCGGGCGTCAGCACCCGGTCCGGCATCCCCGACTTTCGCAGCCCGACCTCGGGCCTGTGGGAGCGCGCCAATCCCGCCGAAGTCGCCAGTCTCTACGGCTTCCGCCATCACCCGGAACGCTTCTACGACTGGATCAGGCCCCTCGCGCATCTGATCTTCGACGCCCAACCCAACCCGGCCCATCTGGCGTTGGCGCAAATGGAAACCCTCGGCCACCTGTCGAGCATCATCACGCAGAACATCGACATGCTGCATTCCCGCGCCGGATCGCACATCGTCTACGAGGTTCACGGCCATCTGCGCGAGGTAACGTGTATTCAGTGTTTCAGCACCTACCCTGCCGAGCCGCTCATTCAGGAGTTTTTCCGCACAAACACGCTGCCGCGCTGCCCAAAATGCGGAAATGTGTTAAAACCCAACGTGATCCTGTTTGGCGAGCAGCTGCCCGCCGTCCCGCTGATGGCCGCGCGCCGCGAAGCGCACCGCTGCGACGTGATGCTGGTCGCCGGGTCGTCTTTGGAAGTGTATCCCGCCGCCGATCTGCCTTTGATCGCCCGGCAGTCCGGCGCGTCTCTGATTTTGGTCAATTTGGCGGAAACGCCGCTCGATTCGCTGGCCCAGGTCGTCATCCACGCCGACGTGGTAGATGTCCTGCCCCGTCTCGCCGCGGCGTTAGAAAGCGATTAGTCCCATGACAGATCAGTCATCACTACCCGCTGCCATGCCTGCCGATCATCAACAGGTCGTGGCGCGCTACGAACACTTGTTGGAAATCACCCGCCAGTTGAACTCCACACTCGATCTCGGCGCGCTGCTGAACCGGATTGTCGCCGCCGCAACCGAGCTGATCAACACCGAGCAGGCGTCGATTCTGCTGCTCGATCCCGGCACGGGCGAGCTGCGCTTTGAGGCCGCGTCGAACCTGAGCGGCAGCGCGATGGCCGCGATCCCCGTCCCGATGGAAGGCAGCCTGGCCGGGTGGGTCGCCACGCACGGCGAGCCGGAAATGGTCAACGATGCGCGCAGCGATTCGCGCTGGTTCGCCAACGTAGATAGGACGATCAAGTTCACGACCCGCAATCTGCTGGCCGTGCCGATGAAAATCAAGAACGAAGTGATCGGCGTGCTGGAAGTGATCAACAAAAACGGCGACGAGTTGTGGACCGCCGACGACGTTTACACGTTGACCACGCTCGCCAGCCAGGCCGCGATTGCCGTTCAAAATGCGCGCCTCTTCCAGCAAAGCGACTTCATCGCGGAGATCGTGCACGAGCTGCGCACGCCGTTGGCCGCCCTGCGCGCCAGCACCGCCCTGCTGATGCGCGCCAACATCCCCGAGCCGCGCCGCGACGAGATGCTGCGCACCATGCACGAGGAAACTGAGCGCCTGACTAACATGACCACCGATTTCCTCGACCTCGCCCGGCTCGAATCGGGGCGAGCACGGTTGGAAACTCATGAGTTCAGCGTCATGGAGCTGATCGAGGAATGCGTCACCGTGATCCGCGAGCAGGCCAACGAGCACCAGATCGAGATCGTGATCCGGGGCGAGGATCGCCGCACGGACGCGGATCGCACCAAGATCAAGCGTGTGCTGCTCAACCTGCTCACCAACGCGATTAAGTACAACCGCGACCAGGGCCGAATCTACTGCACGTTGGAGCGCCGTGACGATCTCACCGCCTCGTGCGGCCTGATCGTGCTCATTCAAGACACCGGGCACGGTATCAGCGCGGAGAATCAGAAGCACGTCTTCGAGAAGTTCTACCGCGTGAATGAGGCCGAATCGACCACGGGAACCGGCCTGGGCCTATCCATCGCGCGGCGCATCATTGAGGCGCACGGCTGCGAAATGGGCCTCGCCAGCGAGCTAAACGTGGGCACAACCTTCTACTTCACGCTGCCCATCGCCCACGCGCAGCCGCGCCGCGAGCCGCCCGCCAGCGCCGTCTTCTCGCGCCCCAAAGACCCATCGCAGTAACCCGCGCCAAACAGACAGGGGCGATTCGTGAATCGCCCCTGTGCATCCAATATCACCAACCAATCGGTGTTACGGCGTCAGCAGCACCTTGAGCATCCCCGGCTCCGAGGCGTGCTCGATCGCGGCGGGCGCGTCGTCTAGCGCATAGCGCGCGTCGATCATCGGGCAAACGTCCACCAGTTTTTGCTCTAACAGGCGCAGCGCCGCCGGGAACGGGCCGCACCGGCTGCCCACCACGCGGATCTCGCTCACGGCGATGCGCGTCAGGTCGGCGCGTGGCATACCGTGATAGGTGCTCTTGAGCAGGATCGTGCCGCGCGCCCGCACGAGGTCCAGAGCCGCCGCGAAGCCGTCCTCCTGCCCGGTGCAGTCCACGACGATATCCGCCGCCTGCCGCTCCAGCGCCTCGTAGCGCACCGCGCGAATGCCCCACTTCTCCAGCAGCGCCGCGGGCTTGTCATGTCGCACCACCACCGACAGATCCGCTCCGGTCAGGCGCAGCACCTGCGCGCACAACAGCCCCAGCTTGCCCGCGCCGATCAGCACGACGAGATCGGTCGGCAGCACATGCACCGCTTCGAGCATCTGGCACGCCGCCGCCAGCGGCTCGACAAACACCGCCTCCTCATCAGAGACCGTTTCCGGCACGGCGTGCAGGTTCTGCACCGGCAGCCGGAACACGTCCGCGAACGCGCCGTTATAGTCGTGGATGCCCAGTGTGCGCCGGTTGCGGCACTGCGTCGGCATACTCCGGCGGCACATGTCACACTCGCCGCACGTAATATTGATCTCGCCCACGACGCGCCGCCCCAGCCACTCACGCGGCCCCTCAATCACCTCCCCGACGAATTCGTGGCCCAGCGTCCCGCGAAAGTTCCGGTAGCCGCGCATCAATTCGAGGTCCGTGTTGCAAATGCCCGCCAGCCGCAAGCGGATCAAGGCTTCGTCCGCCGCCGCGACGGGATAAGGCCGCTGCACGACCGCCAGCCCATCCTCATAAACGACTTCCCGCACGTCGAGATTCATCCGCTTCTCCTTTGCCCTGGCCTAAGTCTACCACGTTCGGCGCGAGCGCAGCTTGTCATTTGCCCGTGCCGCTTTTATAATCCCTGCCTGCACCCACACCAGGAGAAAACCCTCTATGAAACGTGGCCTCGCGCTTGTGCTGTTCTTGATGCCGTTGGTTTTGATCGCTTGCTCCAACCAGACCGCGCTGTCGTTCACCAATCACACGGAATGCGGCACCGCCACGATCACCATCACGGACCCCACGTCGGGCAGCAATAAAGATTACACGCTCGAAGAAGGCAAAGAGGTTACCATCGAGATCGACCACGGCGTCACCTACCGCTACAACATCGTCTACGCCGGACGGCCAGACAGCGACCTCACCTGCGAAGACAAGAGCGGTTCGGTGATGGTGCCCAGCCGTGGGCAAAGCTCCAACTTCGAGCTGATCAGCGCCACGCCAACGCCCACTGCCCAATAGCAACGATCAAGCGCCGCAGCGCGTACTAGAGACGTAACGATGATACAGGTGCCGCCGGGAGCGGTGCCTGTATTTGATCGTCTCTCCAAAGGGCCCCGGCACAGCCCGGCCCGGAGATCACACTCACCAGTCCAGTTTTACACTTGCACAACACACAGGGGGAAACTCATCACGTGCAGCCGACCCAGCCGCTCGATCATGCCCTCAAGTCACACGCCAACGCGCGCTTCCAGCGCTTTTCGCAGAGCCCCCTGCGCGACCTCAGCGCGCCGTCCGAAGCGTTCTGCACGCTGCCCGCGCCTTACCTCGGTTTCCTGGCCGATCACGCGCCCGCCGTTCACGACTGGCTCGACGTGTGTGTCACCGGCAGGGATGCTCGCCAGCGCTCGCAGACACTCACGTTTTTCGTCGGCAGCATGACGCACTTCATCCAGGCGAAAAACCAGTTCATCCCGCTGGGGCGCGAACAGGTCCACACGCTGACCGACATTTACGACGTGTTCCTGGCCGATTTCCGTGACACCCTGCGCCCCGTCCCCTCGCCGCGCCGCCTGGGCGTCCAACTGCGGCAGGTGCTGGCCGCGCATCAGGCCGATCTCGAACAGTTCGTGCGCGATCTCGCCCACGTCTACGGCAGCGACTTTGTCTTCAGCGAGCCGGTCTGTCACGAATATTCGCCCGCCCTCCAATTGAGCCTGCTGCACGCGCCCCTCGACCGCCTCGCAGAGCCGGTGCTCGATCTCGGCTGCGGCCCGCGTGGGCAGCTCGTGCGGCATCTGGCCCGGCAGGGCAAAACCGTGGTCGGCATCGACCGCGCCGCCAGCCCTGATGCGCTGCTCTTGCAAGCCGATTGGCTCGATTTTCCCCTGGAGCCGGGGACGTGGGGCACGATCATCTCGCACATGGCGCTGTCCAACCACTTCCTGCACCATCACTTGCGGCAGGACGGTCACCCGGAACAATACGCGTGTGTCTACATGGCGGCGCTGCATGCGCTCAAGCCGGGCGGGAGCTTCTACTATACGCCCGGCCTGCCTTTCATCGAGGATCTGCTGCCGCGTGGGGAGTTTAGCGTGGAGCGGTTCCCGGTCACGGAACTTAACGGGACGCCCACCGACCGCTTGTTCCGCGATCAGTTGGGCGTCCCGGTCTTGTACGCCTGCAAAATCACGCGGCGCGGTTAGCCGCCGTTCGTCCAGGTAAAGGTGCGCTCCGCCATCGCCGTATTGAGCGGGTACGCCACGCCGTCCTCGCCCACGCGGATCACGGACACCTGCCACGCGAAGCTGTGCGGCTGGCCGTCTGCGGGCAGGTATTCCGGCGGCACGTCCAGCGACAACTGGCGCGTATCCGTCTGGTAGGTGCTGCCGGTCGTGTCGTCACGCAGGGTCACGCGGTAGCGCTCGTCGGAGGCCAACGGCCCTGTCGATACCCACGACAGCCGCACCTGTCCCGACACCGTCGCCCCATCCAGGGGGAACACGGCCTGAGGAGCCGCGTGCGTCGGTGTGGGTGTGGGCGTCTCGCTGCCCGTCAGCGTCGCGGTGACGGTAGGCGTCGGCGTTGCGGCGGGCACATACAGCTCCTGCCCCACGCTCAGTACCGGCGCGGGCGCGCAGCAGCAGTTGGAGCTTTCCCACGTACAGGCCCGGCAGTCGATCCCGTTCGGATTGGCGTCGGGCTTCTGATTCAGGTCGCAGACGGTGCGCATGGTCGTGTCGTTGCCGATCGCCACACTCATCAGCGTATCGCCTTCCTGCACCGTATAGCTCGTCGTCGCGTAGATGCTCGCCGCTTCGCGCGTGACCATCGGCGGCGCGCTGGTAGCGATCGCCGTCTGCGTCATATCCGCGCCCACTTCGGTCGGCGTCAGCGTCGGGCGCGGCACGAGGATCGTCGTGCCGGGGCCGGGCAGCACGCAGGGCCGCGCCAACTCGTTCATCTGCGCGATGAGCGGGATCACGTCCAGGCTGCTGTGCCCGAACTGGTAGGCGATGCCCACGCAGTCGTCGCCGGACTGGACCGTATATTCATATGGGCCGGGCGTATCGGTCGGCAGCGGGGTTTCCGTCGCGGGCAGCGGCTCGGATGTACTCGTGGATGTGATCGTCGGCGGCAGCGTCGGTGAAGGGCTGCGCGTTGGGCCGCCGGGCGTCTGGGTCGGAGCAGCGGCAATCACGGTGGCGGTACTGGATGCCGGGGGCGGCGTTGGGGAATCGGGGATCGGCTGCTCGTCATCACTGCCGCATGCTGCCAGCAGCAGGGCCAGCAGCAGAACGGGCATAAAAAGCCATCTACGAGACATCGTTAGGGTTCCTCTCACTAAGTCCGCTCAGCCCCCCATTCTGATCGTCGTGTTGCTGTTCTAGCGGCTGTCCCACCTGAACGTGCGTGGGTCAGCAGGATGGTTCTCGTTGCTGATCTGGTTTTGCGCGTCGATCGTGCCCACGGAAACGGACCATTCAAACTCGTGGGTCTGCCGGTCCTTGGGCTGCCACCCACCCGGCAGAATATACGCAGTCTCTTTCACGGTCGCCACATATTCGGTCCCGGTTTCCAGATCGCGCACCCGCACGACATAGCGCTCGTCCGGCCCCAGCGATCCGGTCCCGCCCCACCGCAGCGTAACGATCTGGTCTGCGTTGAACAGCGCTTCGTCCGCGGGCGACACCAGATATGGCGCGTTGAACGTGGCGGTCGCGGTGGGTGTAGGGGTCAGCGTTCCGACCGGCGTCGGGGTCCACGTCGTCGTGGGCAGCGGCACAGGCACGCGGATCTGCTGCCCGATGCCGATGATCACGCTGCATAGTTCCCCGCCCGAAGGCGAGCTGTAATCGCACTGCAAAAACGCCACCTCGGGATTGATCTTGGACAGCGTTTCGAGCGTCGTGTTGTATTCCTGCGCGATCGTCAGAATATCCTCGCCCTGCTGCACGGTGTGCCACGCCAGCCCGGGCCGCAGCGTCGGCTCCATCGCTTCATAGGTGGCAAGATTACTCGGCGTTCCGAGGTCTTCCGAGACGACCGTATCTGCCGCGCCCACTTCAGCCGAGGTTTCGCCGCCTTCCGCCGCGCCGCCGGACCCGCTCGCGTCCTCGGTGGGACCGCCCGGCGTCGCCGTGGGCCACGGGATCTCGAGTTCCTGCCCCACCTGAAGTTCCTCGGGGCTGTTCATGTCGTTCATTTCAAGGATAAGGTCCACGATCGACAGGTCGCGGTGGCCGCAGCGTGACGCCATCGCGTAGATCGTGTCGCCGCTTTGCGCCGTCTGCATGCACGGGCCGGGCGTTGGGGAATCGGTCGGTGTGGGCGGCGCGGGCGTCACGGTCGGGAAATTCATCGCCATGCCCGGCGTCGCCGTCGAAAATTGTGCCACGGTCGGGGTCGCCGCCGCGGTCGCTGCGGCAGCGGCATCAGCGCTGCTGCGCGGGGTGGCGGTCGGCGGGGCGGTTGGCAGTGCAGTCGTTTCACTTGCCAGCGGCTCAACCCCGATAGGTGTCTGGTCGCCGCCAAAAGGATCGAGCAGCAGCACCACGCCGCCGCCCACCGCGATGAGCACGACCACGATCCCCAGCAGCACCAGCCGCCAGATTCGTCCCGCCAGCTCGACCGCATACAGGTCATCGTCGCCCAGCGCGGGATCGTACTCCGCCGCAGGCGAGCGCCGCGGCGCCTCAGATCCGGGCGTAGACGCAGGCAGCCGGGTCGCAGGCTGGCCCGAAAGAGTCGCGCCGCATATCCCACAGCGGCGGGCTGAAAGCGGCTGCATGGAACCGCAGATGGTGCACAGTTGGGTCGGTTTGCGTTCGCTCATACGGGTTGCTGTTCTGCCGGGCGTTTCACCGCCGCAAGCGGCCATCGCCGGGCAATTTGCGCTGCGAATTATACCAGCCTCGGCTCAGTTCACCACCCCCGGCCCCGCCCGCCAGCCGATCGCGGGCAAACCCTAACCGCTTTGCCCAATTTATGTTACCATTCCCCGGAATCACGAGAGGAACGCACTTACATCGATAGAAAGGCTCTAGTGCACTATGCGCGTTGTCACCAATGAGGCGCTTCTCAAGCGGAATCGCACTATCTCGCACGTCCTGTTTTTTGCCAGCCTGGGCGGTATGGCGCTTGGCTTCTTTTACACGTGGTCGAATCCGGCCTCATCCAGCGCCAGCAGCCTGAGCTGCCTGCTGCTGCCTACCCTGCTGCTCATGACCGTCACCTCCGTCCGCATGGCAAACCAGTGGATTCGTGAGCCGCGCCCGGCGCAAGCGCTTCAAGAAGCACTCAAGGGCCTGGGATCGCGCTACACGCTGTTCAACTACCTGCTGCCTGCGCATCACGTCCTGATTGGGCCGGAAGGCGTCTTCATGATCCACACGGTCTGGCAGGAAAAAGAGTATCACGTCAGCGGCAAGAAGTGGTCCGGCGACGGCGGCATGCTCAACCGCGTGATGGGCTACATGCGCCAGGACCTGATCGGCAATCCGTTCCGCGAAGCCGAATTTGAAGCCCAGCAGATCCAGCGCGTGATCGACAAGCTCGCGCCCGATTCGGGCGTTACGGTCCAGCCGGTCGTCGTGTTCATCAGCGTCAAGGCCCGCTTTGAAGCCGAAGACCCCGATATACCAGTCGTGTACGGCGATCCCAAAAAGAAACCCTCGCTGCGCCAGTTCATCAAGGAACAGCGCAGCGCCAACCGCGCCACCCTCAGCGAGGAAGCGATGGACCGCATCGATCAGGCGTACGGGCTGGTCACGCGCCAGGAACTCACGGGCATGGATCTGGAAGAAGTCGAAGACGAAGACGTCGCGGAGACCGCCGCGCCCATTGACGATACGCCGGTCGAAGCGGATGCCGATTTCGACGCGCGTTTTGTGCCCGCCGAACCCGATACTGAGATGGGCGGGATGATCGTCCTGGTGCAGTCCGGCCAGTTGGTGAACATCGACGCGGTTCCGCTGGACGGCCTCGACGCCCACCTGGACGCGCTCGAAGACGAGATCACCCAGTCCGCCTCCGTGCTGCGTACCATTCAGGCCGACGACCCTGAAGCGCTCGAAACGTACCTGTACAAGAAGTTCGTCCGCCAGCGCCAGAAGGGTGACTGGTACGGCTTGCGCAAGAAAGACCTTGCGTGGTTGATGTCGATCGGCGACCAGTTGCAAAAGGCGTAAACGCCCGGCATGCGTAGATCGCGTTCGTGGTGGCTGGCGGTGATGGTGCTGGTGTGCGGGCTGGCGTTCGCCCTGCGCCTGTACCATCTGGACGCCAGCCCGCTGCGCGGCGACGAAGCCTTCGCCGTGCGCTATTGGGCCGCCGATCCGCTCGGCGCTGATCCGCTCGGCGTGGACGATCCCCTCAGCCACCGCGAGCCGCACCCCTTCGGCACCTATGCCGCGTTCTGGACGTGGAAGCACCTCGCGGGCAGCAGCGAATTCGCCATGCGTATGCTGCCCCTGCTCGGCAACATGATCGGTGTCGCGGCGGTCGCGGCCCTCGCGCGGCGGCTGTTTGGCAGCGCCCCGGTCGCGGTGATCGCCGCGCTGCTGTGGGCGGTGCACCCCTTCCTGATCTGGCACGCCCAGGACGCCCGCAACTATGCGCTGTGGGCCGGGCTAAGTCCGCTGGCGATGCTCCTGTTTCTGCGCGCCGCCGCCACGAACGATCCGCGCCGCTGGACGTTTTACGTTCTGGCCGAAGCGCTCGCGCTCTACACTTTTTTCCTCGAAGCGTTCCTGCTCCCGGTTCAGGCGCTCTATCTGCTGCTTATCCACGCCCCGCGCGCCCTCTGGCGTCGCGCCGTGATCGCCTGGATCGCGCTCGGCGTCCTGCTGGTTCCGTGGCTCGTGCAGTTGTACTGGCTGTCCGGCAGCGGCTACTCCGGCACGCTCGACCGCGCCGATCCTGCCGCCCTGCTGACGCGCTTTCTGCCCACGCTGCTAACCGGCGGCGAACCTGCCAAACCCTGGAACCTGATCGTTCCGCTCGGCTGGATCGCGCTCGTCGCGCTGCTGCTGTTCCCCGCCGCGCGCCGCGATCGCCGTCCGCTCTGGCTGGCGCTGTGGGTTCTGCTTCCGGCGGCCTTTTTGCTGGTCGTCGCCACGCGCATGAGCGTCTTCAACCCGCGCTACTTGATCATGGTGACGTCTGCGCTGCTGCTGCTGACCGCGCGCGCGCTGATCCCGTCCACCGGCGCGGCTCCCCTGCCCCGTCCGGCGATGTGGGCGGCCCGCGTCGCGCTGGCCGGGCTGCTGCTCGTGCCCGGCGCGAATACGCTGGCCCGGTACTATGGCGGTGATTCGCCCAAAGCCCCCGATTGGCCCACGCTGGCCGCGTTTTTCATGGAGCGTGCCGGCCCGACCGACCTGATCGTGTTCCCCGCGCCCGATCCGACCTTCCGCTACTACTACACGGACGGTCCCGCCGCCGAGATCAGCCTGGAGCCGGGCCGCGATCCGCTCGACACGCTGCAAAATGAATTCTGGCGCGGCGCGATCTGGCTGGTGGGCGATCCGCCGGACGCGGTGCGCGTGCTGGACGAGCAGTACCCGCGCCTCGCGCATTACACCGTCGGCGGCTTCCCGGTCACCTATTACGCCACCCGCGACGTCACGACGGACGACATCGCGCAGGCGGTCGGCGCGACGTTCGGGGACTTCGCGCACCTCGTCGGCTACACGCTCTACGGCCCCAGCACCGCCTCGCCCGCCATGACGCTGGCGCTCTACTGGCTGCCGCTGGCGCAAACGCCGACCGAGTACAAGGTCTTCGTGCATCTCACCGCGTCACGCCTCGCGCCGGACGGCACACCTATCTGGGCCCAGGACGACCGCGCACCCGGCACGTCCACCTGGGACCTCGACGCCCTGCTGCGCGATCCGTACACGCTGCTGGCGGACGCTTCGGAAGGCCTGCCCCCCGGCGACTATACGCTCGAAATCGGCTTCTACGATCCGGCCACGGGCGAGCGCGTGCCGATCATCGGGCCGCACGGCGAGTCCCTGGGCGACAGCCTGCCGCTCAAAATGATCCGGTTCCCGATCCGCTGAAGAATCAAAAACGGGGGGACGATCCGCAGACCGTCCCCCGTCATTCGACACATTGAGCTTCTACAGGCTGTTGCGCTTATTGCCCCACGCTCCGGTTTGCAACCCGCCCGGTTTCCCCTTCCCTCCGCTTGCGTGGGGGAAGGGGTCAGGGGATGGGGGGCAAAAGTACGTAACACGCCCTGGCGCAGACTTACCCGCCGAGTTCCTTCAGCCGCGCTTCCCACTTCTGCGACAGTTTATCGTACATCGACTCGGACAGCTCGCCTGACGCCAGCTTCATGTCGAGCTGGTCCAGATAGGCGCGGATCTCCGCCGCCGTCTGTGGCACAGCGGGCGCTGCCGCCTGCTGCGGCGCTTGCTGCCCGCCCTGCTGATTGTTCTGCATCATCTGCATCATCATCTGGTTCATCATCATTTGCTGCTGCTGTTGCAGCGCCGCCTGCTCCGGGTTCATCGCCGCGCCGAGACTCTGCCCGACGCCCAGGCCAACGCCCGCGCCTGCCAGACTGCCGCCTGCGCCGGGATTACCCGCCGCCGCGTTCGCCACGTCCAGCCGCTTGATGCGCTCCCACGTGTCGATGTCCACGTAGTTGCGCAGCTCGTCCGTAGGCACGTCCTTCGCCGTGAACGGCTTGGCCTCGAACGCCTTGATGCGCATACCGATCTGCGCGAACTGCTCGTTCAACCGCGCCAGCGCCGCGCCTTCCAGGTCGCCCAGCAGGCGGTTGGCGTCCATGATGCTCTGCGCGCCCGACGTCGACAGCAGTCCGGCCAGCTCGCCCAACAGCATCGACTGGATGCGGTCGCGGATATCGCCCAGGCGCAGGATCGGCTTGCCGACCGCGTACTGCTTCATGAAGCGCATCGGGTCATCGACGCCGATGTCAATCACGCCGTGCGTGATCAGCAGCACCACGCCCACGCCCTTGCCCGGCGTTTCGAGCACGATGGGCGGATTGGTCCCCCACGGAACCTGCGGCAGATCCTTCAGGTTCACGAAATACAGGTCGGCGGTGAAGGGCGTGCGCCCGCTGGTCGCCAACCCGATCAGGCCGGACAGGATCGGCAGGTTGCCCGTGCTCAGCGTATGCGACCCCGGCCCCAGTGCGTCGAGCACCTGGCCCTGCCGCACGAAGATCGCCACCTGGCTTTCCTGCACGATGACTTGCGAGCCCATACGAAAGTCACCGCTGCCGCCCTGCGGTTCGCGGTAGACCAGCTCGTCGTCCATCACGTTGGTATGGTCAACAACATCAATAATGCGTGGCATTGCCTTTGTCTCCTTGTGCTGTCACCCGTCCGCCGGGCGGCGCGTCTCTAGTTATTCAAGTCCGCTGAGCGTCTTCTCACGCAGGCTGAACGCCTCGTTGGCTTCGACCGTCACACGATCCAGTTCCGCGATGGCTTCTTTGATGCCCTCGCCGCTGCTCGCCGCCTGCTCCAGCGCGTTGAGCTTTTCCTTGAACTGGTCCCCATAGCGCAGCAGCGCTTCGTCGAAGGCGTACACCACGGCCAAATCTTCCGCCGTCACCTTGATCGCGTCGTAAAACCCGCTGTAGCCGGGCGCGGCAGTCGCCACGCGATCGATGAACGTCTGCATTTTGGTCTTCGCGCTGCGCGTTTCACTCATGTACTGCAACCCGCCCGCATCGATCAACGACTTTTCGATGGCAGGCAGCCGGCTGAGCTGCTGTGTCAGTTCCAGGGCGACCTGCTCCCGGATGATCCGGTCCGCCTGACGCCGAGCGCTCATGTCCATATAACCGCCAAAGCCGGGAAGCCGCGCAGCCAGGCGTTCAAACGATCCACGCTGGCCCACGATCCGGCTGTACAGGTCGTTCATTCTTCTCTTCTCCCTTAGCATAAATCAGTTGGTTCAAGCATACATCAAGCCCTATGCCCCGACAAACCTAAATATGAGGGGCCCGGCGTGCGAAACAGGTATAGGTCCGCCTCGCACCCTGCCCGGCGCGCGCTATAATGTCGCCAGCGCGGCCCCTCACCAGGAGTGACATTATGGGAGCCAAGGATCAAGGTGCAGACGCCACCGCCGGGCGCTGGCTGGCCCTGCCCCGCACGCTCTGTTTTGTTACGCACGGCAGCGATCTGCTGCTGATGAAGCGCGCCCTGCACAAGCGCGTTTATCCGGGCCGTTACAACGGCGTCGGCGGGCACATCGAGCGCGACGAAGATCCGCTGACCGGGGCCGTACGCGAGATCCAGGAGGAAACTGGCCTTGACGTGACGGACGTCCGGCTGCGCGGCGTGATCCACGTGGACGCGGGCGAACCGACCGGTATCCTGGTGTTTGTGTTCACTGCCGAAGCGGCCTCGCGCGAACTGATCGAGTGCGACGAAGGCACGCTCGAATGGGTTCCGCTGGACGCCGTGGACGATCTGCCGCTGGTCGAGGATCTGCCGCTGCTGCTGCCCGCCATCTTCGACCATCCCGATGCCCCGCCGTTTTTCGCGCACACCAGCTACGACGCGAACGACAATATGATCATGGTCTTTGCGGGACCGCAGCCCGATTGGGCGGATGCGGACGATCCGGCGGATTAACCCTGCTGACGCGGGATCGTGAGTTGTGTTATCATAATGCTGTACGAGGCCCCAATCGGGCCTGTTTCTTGAATTCTTTTTTGCAACCCGGACACCACCGACACATGAGAGTTTCGAGCGAACGCACCCGTTGGTCTTTGTTTCTGGCTGTGGCGCTCCTGCTGGTCGGGGCCGTGATAATCGTCCCGATGGCGACGGCGCATCTGCAATCGTCCACTCCCACCCCCTCCCCCGAGGCGGACGACATTCCCGAAACGATCCCGCGCTACACCCTGCTCGAATTCGCCGTCGCCGTGCCCGGCACGTTTGACAATCCCTACGATCCCCACCAGATCGACGTTCAGGCCGTGTTTCGCTCCCCGAAAGGCGAGACCATCGCTGTTCCGGCTTTTTACCTGCGTCCCTACGATCTCAACTGCACGGGTGATGACTGCGACTCGACCTCGCTCGCGCCGTCGGGCGCGCCGGGCTGGCGCGTGCGCTTCACGCCCACGCAGATCGGGCGCTGGACGTTCGAAGTGACGGCAAACACCGCCTCCGGCGCGGAATCCCTGCGCGAAGGGGAGTTCCGCGTCGTTGAGTCGGATAGTTCCGGTTTTGTACACACGGGCAGCAACCCGCGTTATTTCGCCTTTGACGACGGCACCGGCTACTTCCCCGTGGGTGAAAATCTCGCCTGGGCGCTCGACAACGAGGGCAGTCTGGACGCCTATGCGCGCTGGCTGGACGAACTGAACGCCGCCGGAGCAAACTACGCGCGCCTCAATCTTGACGTGCCCTGGTTCATCAGCCTCGATTCGCCCGGCCCGCCCGGCGACTACGACGCGGCCCAGGCTGCTGCGTGGCGCATGGACACCATCCTTGAAATGGCGGCGGAGCGCGACATTTATCTCCAGGTCGTGCTGATCTGGCATCAGGGCTTCACCACCGAGCCGCTGCCCTCCGGCACGGCGCGTCCTGACGCAGCCGTCAGTTGGGCCACCAACCCGTACAACACCGCCAACGGCGGCGCGCTCGACGGGCCAGCGTCCATTTTCTTCGACGCCACCGCCCGCGACCTGCTGCGCCAGCGCCTGCGCTACATCGTGGCGCGGTGGGGCTACAGCCCGAACGTCTTCGCCTGGGAAATCACCGACGCGCTGGACGACGTCAGTGGCTACACCAGCAGCCGCGCCCAACCGTGGCTGCAGGAAATGTCCGCCTACGTGCGCCAGCTCGATCCGTACCGCCACCTGATCACGGTCGGCCTGCGCCAGCCGGATCTCACCCTGTGGCGGCTGCCCGGCATCGACTTCGCCAGCGTGCAGTTCTATCAGAATCGCCCCGACGCCAAGACGGGCGATGTCGTGAACGAGAGTCTGGCCGTGCTGCGCGACGTGATGGGCGGCCTCAACAAGCCGGTCATGCTCACCGAGTTCTCGCTGAACCCCTCCTACGCGCCCATCGACGACGACCCCAACGGCGTGCACCTCAAAAATATGTTGTGGGCCACGGCCCTATCCGGCGCGGCAGGCGGCGGCGCGACGTGGTGGTGGGACAGCTACGTCGATGCGGAGAATCTCTACCAGGACTTCCTTCCGCTGGCGCAGTTCACGCAGGACATCCCCTGGGGCTCGCCCGATCTTCAACCGGTCGAGGTCGGCCTGTCCGCCGATATTCCGGTCGCCTATACCCCGCTGCGCATCGACAACTTCGACCGCGCGCCGGAGTCCGAATCGCCGCTGAACACGATTTACCGCCTCACGGCAGACGGGCCCGTCCCGTCCACCAGCCGGATGTCGGCCTTCCTGTACGGCAGCGCGGATCCCGTCAAGAGCCGTCCACAAACGTTCACCATCACGCCGCCGGTCAATACCGAGCTGCGCATTCACGTCAGCAGCGTCTCGCCGGAGTCGCCCGCCATGCTGACCATCGCCGTGGACGGGTTCGAAGTGGCGCGGGTCGATTTCAGCCCGGCCAGCGCGGATATTCTGGTCACCGTGCCGATCGGCGCGGGCGAGCACACCGTCGTGCTGGATAACCTGGGCGCGGACTGGCTGGAACTCGGCTACATCGAAATCGCGGACTACCGCGCGCCCGTTCGTGCGCTGTCCCTCGCGGATCGCACGCTGGGCATCGCGGTCGCGTGGGCGCAGCATCGCAGCTATACGTGGCAGGACGTCGTGGAAGACCAACCGCTGGAGCCGCTCAACTTCCAGTTGGCTGTCCCCGGCATGCCGCCCGGCCTCTACCGCGTGACGTACTGGGACACCACCACGGGCGCGGTCATCGGTGAGGAATCTGTCACTCTGCCCGTTGATACCGACGGCACGCTGGCGCTGAGCCTGCCGCCGATCACGTCACAGTTGGCCGTTCGCGCGATCCGCATCGCTGGGCCGGAAGAAGTCCCGACCGAGGATGTGGCGCAGGTCATCACGCGCACGCCCGCGATCAGCCTGACGCCGTCGCCCACCGACACTGCGACGCCGACCACGACCCTGACGCCGAGCATCACGCCGACACCGACGGATACCGACACGCCAACCAATACGCCCGTGCCGTCCGATACACCAACCGAAACGCCCACGCCGAGCGACACACCGACGCCGACCGACACCTTTACGCCGGAACCGTCGATCACGCCGGAGCCAAGCGATACACCGAGCATCACGCCCAGCCCGGTCGATACGGATACGCCCACGGCCACATCCACCGCGACGCTAACCCGCACGCCGACCCTGACGCGTACGCCCACCGTTCCGCCGACGACGATCCCCAGCACGCGCGTCGTGCCCGTGCCGTAGCGCCACGGTTGTCGCGCGAGGGAACAGGGTTCCTGCCCTCGCAAACACCTGATGTTTCGTACGCCTTGTAGGGGCGGGTTTCAAACCCGCCCTGCTTTTTTGCTTTTCTCTTTGATTTACAACCAAACCGCGTCATCCTTCCCTTGTGCAGAGAATCAAAAACCGCCCGGCTGAGCTATCAACCGGGCGGTCGTTTCGTTGAACAGTGAAGGGATCGGCGGGCTTACTTCGCCATGTCCCGCACGCCCAGGAAGGCCGGGCGCGGGTTCCCCGCCGGATCGAGCAGGCTCCACAGGCAGTCCACGCCGATCACGCCCTGCACCTGGCAGTAGTTCAGGTTCCACAGGAACATCGGACCGATATATCCCAGCTCGCGCCCCAACTGGAACGCGCGGATGCTGTACGTGGTCTGCTCGTCCAGGCTGGTGAAGCCCACGAACTCGAAGCCCTGCGGCGGCTCGACGTTCAGGCCGTCGTTGGTGCCCCACCCGAACTTAGTCACCCACAGGTACGTGCCGCTGTCGCCGTTCTGGACCATGATCTCGCGGTAATCTTGCAAAGTGTCGCTGAAGAAGAAGCTCGGATCCTCGTCCCACCCGTCGATCTCAGGGCGATTCTGCTGGCAGCACGCGCTGTCGGGCGGATTGGCCCAGCCCATCGGGTGCGCGCCGATCGCGTCCGACCAATCCGCGACTCCCGCCTGATACAACTGCCGCAGGTACACGCGGTCGCTGATGGCGTTCACGCCGTCATTATATCCCGTCGGCGCGAGGCCGCCGGTCACCACGATCGCCTTCGGATCGGCGGTACGAATGGCGGTGTAGGCCAGCCGCAGCATCTCGACGTAGCTCGACGCACTGATGCCCAGCGGCGTATTCCACTCGCGGCGCAGGTTCGGCTCGCTCCAGATTTCGTAGGCCCCCACGCGGCCCGCGTAACGTTCGGCCAGCGCGCCCACAAACGCGGCGAGGTCGTCGTAATTCGCGGGCGGCCCCTGCTCCTCGGTCGTATCGCGTGCCCAGTCCGGCGCGTCGGTGACCGTGAGCAGAATATTCAGATTGGCCTCGTCCAGCGCATCGACGATCGCATCCAACGCGTCCCAATCGATCGTATCCGCGTCGGGCGCGTAGCGCTCCCACGAAATTTCCTGTTTGACCCAGGTCGTTTCCAGCTCGACCGCGCGATCCACGACCACCGGCACGTCCTGGTCTTGCAGGTCCGCCACCACGCCATAGGCGAAGCCCACCGCGCGCGCCGGGCTGGGCGGCAGGGTCGGCTCTTCGGGCGCGAGCGTCAGCGTCGGTTCCATTTCCGGCAGCACCGTCGCCGTCGGCACCGTGGTAGCGGTCGGCATCGGCGTCAGGGTCGGCGCAAGTGTCGCCGTTGGCAGCGGGGTCGCGGTCACGGCTTCTTCCGTCACGATCGATACTACAGGCTCTTCGGTCGCTTCTTTGACGACAGCAGTCGCCGCTTCTACCTGCGCCGTCGCCTCGACTTCAGCCGTCGCTTCCATCTCGGTTTCGGATGGCGCGGTCGTCGGCGCCGCCGTCGCCACGACTACTGGCCCGTTACTCAGCGCGCTCGGCGGAATGCGCAGCACCTGTCCCACGTAGATAAAGTTCTCGTTGTAGATGCCGTTATACGCCGCCAGCACGCTCGGCACGAGGTTGAAGCGCAGCCCGATCCGGTACAGGTTGTCGCCGGGCTGGACCACGTAAATGCCTTCGCTCCCGGCGGGGACCTCGGTCGGCGCGGGCGTGACGGGCGTCGCGTCGCTGGCCGCCTCGGTTGCAGC
>NZ_DAISHJ010000002.1:0-70143 GCF_036822615.1 Aggregatilinea sp.
GGACGTTCATCTCGACCACCTTAGAGCCCCGGAACCCGTACGTATCTTCAACCGCCGCCTCGATCATGTGCATGGCCTGATCGTCGGGCAGCACGCCGGAAATCTTGAAGAAGGCGGCCTGCATGATGATGTTGATCCGCCGCCCCAGGCCCACCTTTTGCGCGATGCTGGAGGCGTCGATTACGTACAGCGCCGCGTCCCGATCCAGGATCTGCTGCTGCGCCTCGCGCGGGAGGTGATCCCACACCTCGTCCGCGCCGTAAGGGCTGTTCAGCAACACGACGCCGCCCGGCTTCAGTGCGCCGAGCACGTCATAGCGCTCCAAAAAACTGAAGTCGTGGCAGGCGACGAAGCCCGCGTGCTGGACCGCGTACGGACTGCGGATCGGGTTCGGGCTGAAGCGCAGGTGCGAGATCGTGTACGTGCCGGAGCGCTTGGAGTCGTAGTAAAAATAGCCCTGGGCGTAGTTGTCGGTGGCCTTGCCGATGATCTTAATCGAGTTTTTGTTCGCGCCGACCGTGCCATCCGATGCGAGGCCCCAGAATAACATGCTGTGCCCGGCGGGATCTTCGGTCGAAAAGCGGTCGTCCCAGGCGAGGCTGGTAAAGGTCACGTCGTCGTGAATGCCCACAGTGAAGTGATTCTTGGGCGCGGGCGCAGCCAGATTATCGAACACGGCCTTGACCATGCCCGGCGTGAATTCCTTCGAGCTGAGGCCGTAGCGCCCGCCAACGATCACCGGCAGCGCGCCGATCTCACCCGCGCCGACCGCCTCGGCAAAGGCCATTAGCACGTCCTGGTGCAGCGGCTCGCCTGCCGCGCCCGGCTCCTTCGTCCGGTCGAGCACGGCGATCCGGCGCACGGATCGCGGCAGCGCGGCGATCAGCGCCTTGCCATCGAACGGGCGGAACAAGCGCACCTTGAGCACGCCGACCTTCTCGCCCCGCGCGGTGAGGTAATCGACCACCTCGTGCGCCGTCTCCGCGCCGGACCCCATCAGCACGATCGCGCGCTCGGCGTCCGGCGCGCCCACGTAATCGAACAGGTGGTAGCGCCGCCCGACGACCTGCGAGAAACGGTCCATGACGGCCTGCACCCCCTGCGGCGCGCGGAGGTAGTACGGGTTGGCGGCCTCGCGCCCCTGGAAGTATACGTCCGGGTTCTGGGCCGTGCCGCGCAGCACGGGGCGATCGGGCGACATGCCGCGCAGCCGGTGCGCCAGCACGGAGTCCTCATCGATGATGGCGCGCATCTCCTCGCGTGTGAGCTGCTCGATCTTCTGAATCTCGTGCGAGGTGCGGAAGCCGTCGAAGAAGTGGACGAACGGCACGCGTGATTCCAACGCCGCCGCCGTGCCGATCAGCGCGAAATCGTGCGCTTCCTGCACGCTGCCCGACGACAGGAATCCGAAGCCCGTCGTACGCGCAGCCATCACGTCCGAATGGTCGCCGTAAATGGAAAGCGCGTGCGCCGCCAACGCGCGTGCCGCGACGTGAAAACACGTCGGCAGCAGTTCCCCGGCGATCTTGTACATGTTGGGGATCATCAGCAGCAGGCCCTGCGACGCGGTGAAGGTCGTGGTCAGCGCGCCAGTCGTCAGCGCACCGTGTACCGCGCCCGCCGCGCCGCCTTCGGACTGCATCTCCGCGATGTGTGGGACCGAGCCCCACAGGTTGGTCTTGCCCGCCGTCGAAAGCTCGTCGGCCAGCTCGCCCATTGGGGAGGAAGGCGTAATCGGATAAATCGCAATGACCTCGTTGAGCGCATGCGCCACCTGGGCCGCTGCCGTGTTGCCGTCAATCGTCACCCGCTCGTGGGGTTCAGTTGTCATCGGAAACTCCTGGTTCATCTGCGACAGAACACTGTACATGCAGTCTACGAGCCGGGGCGTTGAAAAAACGTTACAAGAAGGCGCACGTCCTGTACAATGAGGGGGAAACAGGAGGTTTTGCAGTATGGCTGGCCTGGACCTACGCTGGCTCGGCTATCCAGTCGTGACGCTGGATGCCGCCCCCGTCAAGCTCGAAACGCGCAAGGCGACGGCGCTACTGGCGCTGTTGAGCGTCGAGCCGAAAGCGCATGCGCGCGAGGCAGCGGCGGCGATGTTCTGGCCGGAGCATTCCCAACAGCGCGCCCTGCGCAACCTGCGGCGGCTCCTGTTTTCGCTCAACCGCAGCCTGCCCGATTGCCTGATTATCGATCACGATGCGGTCATGCTTGCGCCGGGATTCCGGGTGGATGTGGCCGAGTTCCGCGCGGCGGTCGAGGCGGCGCAGCGCATCCCCCTTGAAGACCTGGAAGACGCGGTAAACCGGTATGGCGGCGACTTTTTGCAGAGCTTCAACCTGCCCGACTGCCCCGCCTTCGACGAATGGCAGTATTTCCAGCGCGAACAGCTCCGGCGCGACCTCGGCGCGGCGCTGGGCACGCTGGCGCAAACGTACGCCGCGCGGGGCATGATCGAACAGGCCGTTCAGACCGCCTGCCACCGGGTGAGCCTCGATCCGCTGGACGACCGCGCCCAGCACGACCTGATGGCGCTCTACGCGGGGACCGGGCAGCGCAGCGCTGCGCTGCGGCAGTTCGAGGTGTACGCGGCACTGCTCAACACCGAACTTCACCAACAGCCCGACGGCGCGATCGCCAGCCTGCACCGCCGCATCGCGGGGGAAGCCGGATCGTCCACCGCGCCGCACGAACCGCTGTTCAGCGCCAAGCTGACGATCCCCATGCTGCGCAGCGGCCACGTCACCCGCCCGCGCCTGACGCAGTGCATCGCGGAGGGGGCACAGCGCGCGCTGACGCTGGTCTCAGCGCCCCCCGGATCGGGCAAAACAACCACCGTCGCGGATTGGGCCACCCACACGGCGTTTCCGGTCGCGTGGCTGTCGCTCGATCCGCAGGACAACGACGCCTACCGGTTCCTGCGCTATTTCATCGCCGCGCTGCAAAGCGCCCTGCCCGACTGGCCCGCGATCCAGCCGCCGCCCCACCCTAGAGCGCTCACCAGCTTTCTGGCCGATCTCGCACATAAGCTGGCGGCCAAAGGCCCCGCCGCCGCGCTGGTGCTGGACGACTATCACGTCATCACCGCGCCGAAGATTCACGAGGCGGTCGCGTTTCTGCTCCAGCACCTCAGCACGCGTTTGCACTTCATCCTGATCACGCGGGCCGATCCGCCGCTGCCGCTCGGGCGGCTGCGCGCCTGCGATCAACTGCGCGAACTGCGTGCGGCGGATCTGACCTTCACTGCCGAAGAAACGCAAACCTTCCTGGCCCCGATCGCGGGGCTTTCGGACCAGGACATCACGCAGCTTGCGGCGGGTACTGAGGGCTGGATCGCCGGGCTGCAGTTGGCCGCACTGTCGCTGCGAGACCGGAACGAGCACCAGATCGCCGCCGCGATTCACTCGCTGGCAGGCACGCACCGGCACATTTTGGACTATCTGGCTGAGGAAGTCTTCAACCGCCAGACCACCGAGATGCGCGCCTTTCTGATGCGGACCTCGATCCCGGAGCAGTTGAACGCCGCCCTCAGCGATGCCCTTACGGGATGCGGCGATGGGCAAGCGATGCTCGAACAGCTCGAAAGCGCGAACCTGTTCCTGATTCCGCTGGACGACGAGCGCCAGTGGTACCGCTATCACCACCTGTTCCGGGATTTCCTGCAAAAGATGCTGGACCGCGAGCAGCCGGACCTGCGGGTAGCGCTGAACCGGTGCGCAGGCGAGTGGTATCGCGCCAACGGCTACACCAGCGAGGCGGTCAGCCATCTGCTGGCGGCGAACGATTTCGAGCAGGCCGCCGCGCTGATCGAAGGCAGCGCCCAGCGTATGCTGGCGACGCGGCACCTAACCACCCTGCTGGCCTGGATTGGGGCGCTGCCCGCCGAGGCGCGGCATCACCGCGTATGGCTCACGATCTATCAGGCGTGGGCGTACTTCTTTCTGGAAGATCTACCCGCCGCCGAAGCGTTTCTACAGGATCTTGAAGCGCAGGTGGGTGCAGCCGCCTTTGAACCGGCGGAGGTCCGCACCATCCAGGCCAACGCCGCCATCATCCGGTCGAATATGGCGTATCTGTATGGCGACCACCAGCGCACGCTCGATCTCGCCGCGCAGGCGCAGGATCTGCTCGACGACGCACCACACTGGCTGCGCAACCGGCTCTACTTCCCGGTGGGTCAGGCCTATTTCCTGCTGGGCGATCTCGACCGGGCGGAGCGCGCCTGGACGGAAGCCGTGCGGCTCAACCGGCACGCAGGCGATACGCTCGCCAATGTGGATACGTTGTGTTTCCTGGCGGCGCTCGAAAAGTTCCGGGGGCGGCTGCACGGCGCGGCGCGGCTGTACGACGAAGCGCGCGCCATCATGTGCGCGTGTGAAAATCCCGACTTTCCCGTGTTCGGGTCGCTGTACGTGGGCATGGGCGATCTGCTGTACGAATGGAACGACATGGACCACGCCGCCGAGCAGATCGTCACCGGGCTGGAACACAACCGGCATCGCGGCGATCCGCTGGCGCTGGCGCTGAGCTACGTGGCGCTGGCCCGGGTGCGCCGGGCGCAGGGGGATATGGCGGGCGCGGCGGACGCCTTCTCGAACGCGACCGGGCTGACGACGCGCCGCACGACGCCGCTGCACATCATCGACGCTCAAATCCAGGCGGCAGCGGTCCAGTTCCGGCTGGAAAACGGCGATCTATCCGGCGCACGGCACGGGCTGCACGCCATCTACTCCGCGCCCGACTGCCCGATTCGCTTTGCGACCGTGCCGCTGCATCTGGCACAGGTGCGTCTGTTCATCGCGCAGGGCGAATGGCCGCTCGCGCACGCGCTGCTGGCGCGGCTGGCAGAGGTCGCGCAGCGCAGCGGACACTTCGGCTCGTTGATCAAGATCCTGGTCTTGCAGGCGCTAGTACATGACGGGCAGCGCGACACAGAAAACGCCCTGCGCTGCTTGCAGGCCAGCTTCACGCTGGCCGAGCCGGAGGGATACACTCGCGTCTACCTGGACGAAGGCGCACCCATCGCGCGGCTGCTGCACGAGGCCGCCGGGCGCGACATCATGCCTACCTACTGCGCCCGGCTGCTCGGTCAGTTTTCTCCGGCCTGATTCCGGCGGCGCAGCAATGCGCGGAAATTATTCCTTATATTTGCCTGGCTCGTACAATATCACCAATCCGGAAATGGTTAACTTTACTTAACAAATGAATCAGGTACAATAAGGTCCTCTTGCATCCACAGCAGAACCTGTCTAGTTATGCTTACAAGAGGATGAATTCATGAAAAAGAGTTCTGTTTGGTTCACCTGTTTTGCGCTGGCTTTACTCGTACTCTCCGCGGTGGCCCCGGCCACATCCGGCATCGTCCAGGCGCAGGGCGATGACACGCTGACTGTGCTCTGCACGCCCCAGGAAGACTGGTGCGTGGCGATGACACAGGCCTTCCAGGAAGAAACCGGCATCGAAACGTCGTACGTCCGCATGTCCTCCGGCGAGTCGCTGGCACGCATCCGCGCGACGGCGGACGATCCTGAGTTCTCGGTCTGGTGGGGCGGCCCGGCGGATGCCTTCATCGCTGCGTACGACGAGGGTCTGCTGGAGCCGTACGAGCCCGAACTGGCGTCCGTCCTGCCCGAAGTCGCCGTGGGTGAAGATCACTCGTGGCACGGCGTTTACATCGGCGCGCTGGGCTTCTGCTCGAACGTCGAGCTGCTCGACGAGCTGGGCATCGAAGCGCCGACCTCGTGGGAAGACCTGCTCGATCCGGCCCTGAAGGGCAACGTCGCCATGGCGCACCCCGCGACCTCCGGCACGGCGTTCACGGCCTTCTGGACCATGGTCACGCTGAAGGCGGATGAGCTGGAAGCGGAAGAAGAAGGCACCGGCTACGATGAAGACGGCGCGCCGACCGAAGCCGCGATCGATGCCGCATTCGAGTACTTTGGCGAGCTGCACCAGAATATTTTGCAGTACACACGCTCCGGCTCTGCGCCGGGCCAGATGGCCGGGAACAGCGAAATCGCCGTGGCGATCATCTTCTCGCACGACTGCGTGAAGCTGCAGCAGGAAGGCTTCCAGGACGTGCTGGTCAACACCTTCCCCGAAGAAGGGACCGGCTACGAAGTAGGCGGCATGGCGCTGCTCAAAAACGCGCCGGAGCCGGACGCAGCCAAGCAGTGGATCGAATGGGCACTCACGCCTGAGGCTCAGGCCGTCGCCCAGACCGTGAACTCGCTCCAACTGCCGACCAACCCCGACACCCCCGTGTCGGAACTGTCGGTCAACCTGAGCGAAGTCAACCTCGTGGACTATAACTTCATCGCGGCAGGCGCAATGCGTAACGAAATCGCTGAGCGTTTCGACGCCGAAATCGCGCCGCAGCCGACCGAATAGGACCGGCGGGCACGTGAAAACCTTGCCTTCTGGCTGCAACGCCGGGAAGTGAGGAGGATCGTTCCAGTCATTTGCGCGGGCGGGGAGTGATCCTCGCCCGCCTGACCGTATCCCTCGCGCGCTCGACCGGCGCAGCCTGGGCCGTCGGGGGGCGTACCAGTACGGGAGAATACCCTGTGGTCAGATTGGCCCGCAGCCGCCATGTGGCTGAGTTTCGTCGTATCTTTCAAGATCCTGTTCTATTCATCGGCCTGCTGCTGGTGGTGATCTTTATCGCCCTGGCCATCCTTGCGCCTATCTGGGCCATGGTGAAAGAAAGCTGGACCGAAGACGGACAGGACCTCTTCAGCCGGTATCTTGGCTCCCCTGTTTACCGCACGATCATCCGCAACACGCTGGAGATGGGCCTGCTGGTCGCTACGCTGGGGACCGTGCTGGGCTTTGTGCTGGCATACATTCAGGTCAAGGTAGCGGTCCCATTCAAGCGGCTGTTTCACCTGATCGCGCTTGTGCCGGTGATCTCGCCGCCTTTCGCCGTGGCGACGGCGGTGCTGCTGCTCTTTGGACGCAACGGCATGATCTCCAAGGGCATCTTCAACGAGCGCTACGACATCTACGGCCTGGACGGGCTGACGCTGGTGCTCACGCTGTCGTATTTCACGATCGCGTACCTCAACATGCACGGCATGATGATGGCGCTCGACCCCGCGCTGGACGAAGCCGCGACTAACCTGGGCGCAAGCAAGTGGCGCATCTTCCGCACCGTCACCGTGCCGATGCTCATTCCCGGCATTGCAGGATCGTTCCTGCTGCTGTTCGTTGAAGCGATCGCGGACCTGGGCAACCCGCTGGTGATGGGCGGCAACTTCGAGGTGCTGTCCACGCGCATTTACGTCTCGATCGTGGGGCTGTACAACACCACGGCGGCGGCGGTGCTGTCCGTGATCCTGCTCGTGCCGTCGCTGCTGGTGTTCGTCGTGCAGCGCTACTGGATCAGCCGCACGTCGGTCGTATCCGTGACGGGCAAGCCGAGCGGCACGCCACGCCAGATCACGCACCCGCTGGTGCGCTGGCCGCTGTTCGCATTCGCAATGGCGATCACCGGGCTGGTGTTCCTGATCTATGGCACGATTTTTGTCGGGGCGTTCACGCAGATCATCAACGTCAACAACACCTTCACGCTGGAGCACTTCGACTTCGTGATCAACGGGTACGGTTCCGAAGCGATGAAGGACACCACGCAGCTCGCCGCCATCGCCACGCCGATCGCGGGCGTGCTGGGGATGCTGGTCGCGTTCCTGGTGGCGCGCAAGAAGTTCCTGGGGCGCAACGCGCTCGACTTCGCCACGATGCTCGGCATCGCCGTGCCCGGCACGATTTTGGGCATCGGCTACCTGCTGGTGTTCAACAGCGCGATCGAGGTGACGCTGCCCGTCGTCGGCACGTTCACGCTGATCCCCAAAATGACCGGCGGGCGAGCGGTATTCGGAGGCGCGGCGGCGATCGTGATCGTGTTCATCGTGCGCAGCGTCCCGGCGGCGCTGCGGTCGGGCGTGGCGGCGCTGTCGCAGATCGACCCGGCCATCGAGGAAGCGTCGATCAGCCTGGGGGCGGATAACTTCGGCACGTTCCGGCGGGTCACACTGCCGCTGGTGCGTCCGGCGTTCCTGTCCGGCCTCATTTACGCATTCGCTCGTTCGATGACGACCATTTCCGCGATCATCTTCCTGACGACGCCCAAGACGAAGATCATGACGCACCAGATCCTCAACGAAGTCGAAAACGGGCGCTATGGCAACGCGTTTGCGTATTGTGTGATTCTGATTTTGATCGTGCTGGCGGCTATCACCATCCTCTCGGTTGCGATTGGCACGTCCTCCGGCGCGGAGAAAACAATAGAGGGGGGCGCGTAAATGATCGCACCACAGGCGGGGACGCTGGTCCTCGAAGAAGTTTCAAAGACGTTTCCGCAGCGCGATGGCGGGGGCGAAGTCCGCGCGGTGGATCGCGTCTCGCTCAGCATCGGCGTGGGTGAGTTTGTGACACTGCTCGGCCCATCCGGCTGCGGCAAGACCACAACGCTGCGCTTGATTTCGGGCTTCGAGTTTCCGTCGTCGGGGCGCATCCTGCTCGACGGCAAAGATATCTCCAACCGCCCGCCAAACAAGCGCGACATGGCGATGGTGTTCCAGAGCTATGCGCTGTTCCCGCACATGACGGTAGCGAACAACGTGGCGTACGGCCTGCGCGTGCGGCACGTGGGGCAGCAAGAACTGAAGCAGCGCGTCGCGCACGTACTGGACCTGATGGGGTTGGCCGGGCTGGCCGAACGCCGCCCGCATGAGATGTCCGGCGGGCAGCAGCAGCGTGTGGCGCTGGCTCGCTCGCTGGTGGTGGAGCCGCGCGTGCTGTTGTTCGACGAGCCGCTCTCGAACCTGGACGCCAAGCTGCGCGTGCAGATGCGCAGCGAGATCCGCAACATCCAGCGGCGGTTGAACATCACCAGCGTGTACGTGACGCACGATCAAGTCGAGGCGATGGCGCTCTCCGACCGGATCGTGGTGATGAACGATGGGCACATTGAGCAGATGGGCACGCCGGAAGAAATCTACCGCCGCCCGGTGTCGCGCTTCGTAGCGGACTTCATCGGACGCGCAAACTTCGTCGAGGGCACGATCCACGACGTCAGCGGCGAGCGTGCGACGGTGTCGCTGCTGGGCCAGACGGTCACGGTCAGCGCGGGATTCCAGCCGCACCCCGGCGACACGGTCACGGTCGTGCTGCGCCCCGAATCGCTCGTGCTGCGCAGCGATCCCGGCCTGGAACAGGTGCGCGTCGAGCAGATGATGTACCTGGGATCGTCGGTGGAATATCTGCTGGCACGCGGCGACCAACGCCTGATCGCGGTGGACACCGATCCGCGATCCGACCGGCTTTTCCGCGAGGGAGATCTAGCAGGGCTGACGTTCGAGCCGGAGACAGTGCACATCCTGCCTGCTAGGGCGTAGGCACACGCAAGAGACCTCACCCCCTGCCCCCTCTCCAATCGGATTGGAGAGGGGAAACGAACACCAGCGACTCGGGGTGAGAATTTTTCTTCGGTGATCCAAAAACGGTCCGCAGTGGGAACACTGGCGGGCCGTTTTGCATGGTAAAGGGTGCATCAGGTTACTACTGAACCGAATGCCGCCGGAACAGCCACGCCGTGATCGGAATCGATATGGCGATGATGGCGACCGACCAGACCATCGACAGCCACGCGGAATCCCCCAGCGGTGTACCGACCAGCCACGCCCGGATCGCGTTGATGGTGTGCGTCAGCGGCTGGTTTTCCGCAAAGGTGCGAATCACGCCCGGCATCGTTTCGGTGGGCACGAACGCGCTCGACACAAACGTCAACGGGAAAATCAGCATGAAGCCGACCCACTGCGCCGCTTCGAGACTCTTGACCATCAGGCCGAGAATGGCCGACAGCCAGGAGATCGCCAGCGTGAACAAGATGGACAGTCCGATCACCAGTAGCCAATCGGTAACGCTGGCATTCGGGCGAAATCCGACCGCAAAACCGGCCAGGATGATGATGATGCCCGAAATGATGTTGCGCACGAGGTCAGCGGCGATGTGTCCGACGACCAGCGCGCTGCTGGACATCGGCAGAGAGCGGAAGCGGTCAACCACGCCTTCCTTCATATCCACCGCGAGATTGATCGTCGTGTAGTTGGCCCCGAAAGCCAGGGTCTGGATCAGGATCCCGGCAAACAGGTAGTTCGCGTAGCTCACGTCGCCGGTGTTGATCGCGCCGCCAAGCACGTAGCGGTTCAGCAGCATGAACATGATCGGGAAGAGGATCAGCGACAGCACCTGATCGAGACTGCGCACGATGTGCATGATGCTGCGCTTCGCCATGATCCACGAGTCGGAGAGCAGCCAGAAGATGGACGAGCGGCACTCGGCCAGCGGCGGCGACAGGAACGCATTTTCAACCAGTCGCGGGGACGGAAGCGTATTCTCAGCCATGGATGCCCTCTCCATCGTTGTGTGCGCCATTGCCGGTCAGGAAGAGAAACACATCATCGAGCGTCGGGCGGCGCATGGAAACACTCTCGACTTCGATCTGCGCGTCTTCCAGACGCTGTAAAATCTGCTTGAGCGAGGTCGCGCCGTTGTTGGCCGCGATGGTCAGAATCCGCTGATCGGCAATCGCCTGAAGCTGCTCGCCGTCCACGGCCTGCTGCGCCAGCGCGAAATCGCTCCGGCTGGAAATGGTCAAATCGACATGATCGGACCCGACGCGGGCCTTGAGTGAGTTCGCGTCACCTTCCGCGATCACCCTTCCTTCGTCGATGACGACAATCCAGTCCGCGAGCTGATCGGCCTCGTCCATATACTGCGTCGTCAGCAGGATCGTCGCGCCGTTGTCGGCCAGATTCTTGATCGCGGCCCACATGCTCAGGCGACTGCGCGGGTCCAGCCCGGTGGTCGGCTCGTCCAGAAAGATCACCGGGGGCGCGGCAATGAGGCTCATCGCCAGGTCGAGGCGGCGCTTCATGCCGCCGGAATACGTCTTGACCGGACGCCGCGCCGCATCCACCAAATCGAACTGCTCGAGCAGCTCCTGCGTGCGGCGCTTCGTATCGGCGCTGCTCAGGTGATACAAGCGGCCCAGCATGAGCAGGTTTTCTTCGCCGGTCAGATAGATATCAACCGCCGCGAACTGCCCCGTCAGGCCGATGCTGCTGCGCACTTCGCACGCCTGCTGCACGACATCGAAGCCGTTCACGTGAACCTGACCGCCGTCCGGCGGCAGCAGCGTGCTGAGGATGCGGATGGTGGTGGTTTTGCCCGCGCCGTTTGGACCCAGCAACGCCAGGATCGAGCCGCGCCGGACGGTGAAGTCAATGCCGTGCAGAACCTTGAGATCCTTGAACGACTTTTGGAGATTCCTCACTACAATGGCATTGTCTGCGATGTGGGGCGATCTTGGTTCCATAGAGTGGCCTCCGCAAATTTACAATATAATTATTATACATCTGTTCTATATTTGAACAAAGCATGGATCACACAAATGTTCTATTTTTTAGAGGTTTTTATCAGTTCGGGGAAAGCATAAAATTCCGGCATGTTCGATAGAATGCGAGGCACTGTTACGGGCAGATCAGCAGGCCAGACCACAGCCAGCCTTCCCCGCCATCGAACCGCACGTGATACCACTTGCCGGGTGCGTCGCCGTCCGCTACCACGGTCGTTTCAAGCACGTGATACGTCACGTCTTGCGCAGTCTTGCCCACGATCGTAGAGGTGAGTCCCGGCCCGCTGCGAATGTTGTTTCCGGCGGCGCTCGTGCAGGCCGGAAGATCCTGGGAAGCCGAGGCTGTGGCATCAGCGCTTACCAGTGCGTCGGGTTCTATGCCGCCCACCCAAAGCGCCTGCCCGCTTCGATCGTCCCAAGGATTCACCCACCGGTCAGTAGTGCGTACTTCAAAGTGGAGATGCGGGCCGCCGTCCCCGGTCGCGCCGGACAGCGCCAGAGGCACCGTCAAATCGTCGAGATAGGCGCCCTCTTCCACCAGGACAGTCTGGAGGTGCCCATAGCCGGTATACCACACCTGCGTTTCCCCCTCGACGACGAGGATGTGTTCGAGGGTCACGGTATTGCCGTAGGCGTGATTGCACGAGGGGTTATCGGTCGAGCAGTCGCTAAATGCCGCTACCACGACACCGGGCGCGCTGGGATAAACCGGCGTACCGAGCGGCAGTCCATCAGGCGCGCCGCCAATGTCGGTCCCCTGGTGCCCGGAATAGTCGCGCGGGGAGGAAAGTCCCGGGCAGGTGACGCCAAAACTGGCCTCGGTCCAATCAGAGTCGGGATAGCAAGTGATACTGCGTTGGTCATCCGCGAGCGGCCAGTGCAAAAAAGGCTGAGGCGCTGCCAGAACCTCAGGCGCGGGGTCCGTTTGAAGCTGCGTGGCGACCACGGCCAGATCGTCGGCGCTGAGCGAGCCAAACACCTGCAAGGGGTAATATTCAAAGCCGTGCGCAGGCGGCAGAATCTCACCCAACAGCGCCGAAAATGTGCGCGTCTGCCCGTTCGTCAGGTCGAGCCAATAGCCCGCTTGCTGATCGACGTTGTAGCCCAGAAAGATCGTGACGCCGTCCGGCAGCAGCGCAGTACGCCCGCTGAGCCGTTCCACCGGCACGAAGCTGTGATAGTTCAAGGTCCGCGTCGCAGGATCGAGTCGCCAGAGGTTGACCGCGCGCAGATGGTTGAGCAGCATACGATCCAGCAGCACGATCTCACCGTTCGGCATCCAGCCAACCGGGTCCAGGTATCCCCGCGCCGCGCTCAACTGATCCTCAAGCAGCAGTTGGCTGCTCCCATCATCCGACTGCACCAACACCCGGTAACGCGGCGGGGCAATCTCCACGTACGCCAGCCGGGTGCGATCGGGCGACCATACACCGTGATGAAAGCCATAGCCATCGGGCGGTGCTTCGGTCAGGTGCGCCGCCTCCAACGAATAGACATCATACCCCGGCAGCACCGCCGCAAAATCCGCAGAAACGGTACCCAATGGGGTGACTTCGCCCGTTTGAATTGAATTCGCATACAGGATGCCGTTCCGGGCAAACAGGATGAACTCGTCGACGCCGGAAAATGGGACGGGCAGCAGCGCGTTTGTGAGTGTTATGAGTGCGACCAGCAGATGGACCATGCACACCTCGACATTTTCCCCCAGTTTATAGCCCTCGTGAAAAATGCGGCGGTAGCGTCAGGCAAGCAGTGGAAGTTGGTGGGGTAAAAGCGAGAACTCGCTACCGGAGGGGAATAGGCGTGTAAGAGTTGAGGTAAACATGCGCCAAACGAGTTCAATAGAGTTGGCCTATCATTGTTCAAGGGGATAGCAATGGGAAAGACGATTCGGGTTCTCATGCTTTTAGCCTTGCTCATGGTATACGTCCTGCCTACCTCGGCGCAAGAAGCGCCCCACCGCCCAGCCATCACGCCGCAGAACGCATCCCAACTCTCACAACTGGCCGTGCTGGGGCGCGGCAAAATTACCCATCTGCTGTGGTCACCTAATGGAGATTGGCTGGTTGTCGTCAGCACCAGGGGGCTTTGGATCTATGACGCCGGGGATTTCGAGGCAGAACCGACTTTTGCAGCTGCCTACCGGGTAAACGCGACCGTTTTCAACGCAGACAGTACCGAGCTTGCCTTTGCGACCAAAGATGGGATTGTCCACCTATGGAACCTGGAGCAAAACCGGGAAACGAGCCGCGTCATCGGGTTTAACCCGTTGTTTGATCCGGCCAACACACTCCTGGTGTTTCGAAGCAGCGAAGGCCAGGTCGAGTGCCGGAACACAAATACCGGGCAAGCGCTGTTCCGCGTGGCGATGAACGAGCCGACCGACCTCATCACAGCATCCCCCGCAACCCAAACTGCCGTAGCAATAGCGGAAAAAGACAAACAATCGGCTCGAGAGACGTTCACGGTCTGGGATCTGGTAACCGGACAGATGATGTGGGCCTATGGGAATGCAGACATGTCCGTTGACGGCCTCGTCTTCAGCCCGGACGGCTCGCGGTTAGCCGTCAGTTACAGGGAAGGCTCCGCTTTCAAGAGCAGTTTATGGAACGGCAAAACCGGCTCGTTGATCGCACGCTACGATCAATGCGGCCACCGTGAGGGATGTTTGCCCGTATTCAGCCCCGACAGCGCCACGCTAAAACTAAGTTTTCAGGGCACAGTTAAGAACACAAATATCAGCCAGACAACGATTGAAATCGTCAGCGCTCAAACCGGCATCCTGCAGAGTGAACCTGTTGTATATGATTCGACCTATCCTTACAGTTACTCCGTAGACTTCCATCCCGTCTTGCTCAGCGATTCGGTGCTCGCAATACCGACAACGGATATTCTGGGGTACTTCACCATCAACCTGTGGGCGTTCTCAGCCCAGGAAGCCACCCTGAGCAAGACCCTGGGAGAGCGCGGCGCAGTGATTGCAGAGCTTGCCTATAATCCGGCCAGGCACCTGTTGGCATCGTGGACTTTCGATCAAATCGTCCACATATGGGACATCGACTCGAGCGAGGCAGAGGTCGCCAGCCTGTTCTACCACGAAGCGCCGTCAGAATCCGGCTCAAGGGCACTGACATTCAGCCCAGACGGGCAGCAACTCGGCATTGTAAGCAGCTGGAACAATGCATCCATATGGGACGTTTCGAGCGGAACCGAACTGCACCGCCAGTACTTTCCAGAGCTAAGGCTTTACGGTCTGGCCTTTACAACGCTGGGACCCCTCGCCTTTTCAGGGACATCATTTAATTACTTTGATATTTTCATAGTCTACGTGGACAGAGTCGACACAGCGTGGTTCCGGCCTATCTGTATGCATAACGGCAGCATTTTGAGTCCCAGTGAGGAACTGGTGGCTATCGGAGGAGAACACTGCGATGTAGGAATCTGGCGCTGGAAGGAAGATACGCAGGTCGCCAGCCTCGAGCTCAGTCATGAAGGCTGCGGGGCCGGAACCGGAGATGCGTGTTACTCCAGCCCGATCGCCTTCAACGCTTCCGAGAGCCGCCTCGCAACAAGCTGGACTCTCGCCAGTAAATTCTCCTACATTGCGCTGTGGGATACAGAATCAGGGCAAAATCTCGCTATAGTCGATGATGCTCAAACAGCGGCGTTCAGTCCCGATGGGGCACGGCTGGTGATTAGCGGAGTGTTGGGGCTCCTTGTTCTGGATGCAGAAACAGGCGAACAAATCACGTCAACAGAGGAACAATTCTTCAGGCTGGCATACAGCCCTGATGGTCGCCTCATCGCAGCAAGTGACCGAGGTGGACCTGTGCGCCTTCTGGATGCCGACAACCTAACGGAGGCAGGCACATTGAGCAGTTCCACTGCCGAACGCAGCCCGATAGTTTTCAGCCCCAATTCACAGCTGCTTGCCACGATATCAGCCGATACGTCCCAACTCCAATTATGGGACGTATCGACACAGAAAATGGTATTTGCGCTCGACGACCCAAACCTGCATGCCTTAAACATTGCTTTTAGTCCCGATGGCACCATATTGGCGGCGTCATTCGACGATCGAACGGTCCGCTTGTGGGGCGTGGATGCCGTGCAGTAGCGGATGATTCGCGCAAGCAAATTACAAAAATAAGCCTAACGCTTACAGATCTGTGATGTCCAGAACGCGCCAAGAGAGGGATACTTAACAGAGTGGAGCGGCACATGTAGCGAGAGGGATTTTTTGACGATGAATGGTGCAGCAGCAAAAAAACGGTGGTGGTTCGTGGCCCTGGGAGGAATCGTCATCCTGGCCGGGCTTCTCGTTTTCCTCGGCGGTCGTGACGCCGATTCAGGACTCGCAGCCGGTGCAACCGCCGAACCAACGCCGCTCACCCGCACCGCCACACCGACCGCAAACGTTCAGCGTGCAACCGCAACACCAGCGGACTCGTCGCCGGAATCGCGCACCTTCGCGTCCATCGAGGACCTCATGATATTCCTGGCGGACGACGATCCGTACCTGGGGCCGGAAGACGCCCCGGTCGTAATCGTGGAATTTTCCGACTACGCGTGCCCCTTCTGTGGCAAGTTCTACCTGGACACTCTGCCGCTCATCCTTGAGGCCTACCCCGACGACGTGAAGTACATTCACCGCGACTACCCCATCTTTGGGGACGTATCGTTCAAGTTGGCGGACTCGGTGGACTGTGCGCTGGAACAGGGTAAGTTCTGGGAGATGCACCGGGCCTATCTCGAAGTGTTCAGCGATTTCGATCCGGCGAGTATCGAGCACGACAAACCCCAGAATCCGGACGAACGCGACGAACGGTTCGACTACTATACGGACGAGCAAATCCTGGAGCTGGCCGAGTCGGCGGGGGTTGAGCCGGACGCTTTCTCCAGTTGCCTGAGCGAAGCGCGCTACCAGGACGAAGTGGCGTACGACTACCAGATCGGCAGGGAAATCGGGATTCAGGGCGTGCCGTTTTTCATCATCAACGGGCAGGTCGTGAACGGCGCGCAGTCGTTCGAGGTGTTCCAGCAGGTAATCGAGGACAGCCTCGCCGCCGCGTCGTGACCTCGTAGGATCGCACCGCGTAGTCTCCAGCATCAGCGGGCGGCTGCTCGATAACCGCCCGCGCCCGTCATCCCCGGCGCAAGAGAACCTTCAAGAACAAGCCTCCGGCGCAGCGAGCAGCCGCACAAATCTATCCCAGGAATCGAATTGGGCTGGCGAAAGCATTGACAGGGCCTCCTTATAGGAGTACCCTTATCTGCAATGCAGCATATTTTTATGTTTCACTTTGCGATTTACGTCACAAAAGCTGCAAAATAAGGCGTCACAGCGCCAATTAAAACATAATATCATACCGGACAAACTTTCCAGCAAACAGTGTGGATAAAAATAACTATGGCCGCACAGGACGATTCCCACCGCACCAAGCCAGGACGCGTGCTTGTTATCGATATGGACGACGAGTCGATGCAGGTCAGCCAGATCATCAAGGGGCTGGCCTCCGATCCGCGCATCGCGATCCTGCGCCATCTCGGCGGGCACAGTTCGAGCATCAACGAGATCGCGGAAGCGCTCGACATGCCGACCTCGACCGTGACGATGCACATCCGCGTGCTGGAAGACGCCGGGCTGGTGCGAACCGACCTGAAACCAGCCAGCCGGGGTCTGCAAAAGATCTGCGTGCGGCTTTACGACCGGGTACTGATCACCCTGCCCGTTGGCGAACTGCCCAACGACAACATCATCGACATCACCATGCCGATCGGGGCTTACGTGGACTGCGTGGCCGTGCCGACGTGCGGCCTGACCAGCGAACACGGCATCATCGGGGAGCTGGATGACCCGGCGACGTTCTACGATCCCGAGCGCATGAACGCGCAGCTTATCTGGTTCAAGCAGGGTTCCCTGGAATATCGCTTCCCCAACCGCCTGCCCCCCAAGGCGCACCTCAAAAGCCTGCAAATCAGCCTGGAACTGTGCTCCGAAGCACCGCTCCACAACGACGACTGGCCCTCGGACATCACCATGTGGATCAACGGCGTGGAGATCGGCACGTGGACCAGCCCCGGCGATTTCGGCGGGACGCGCGGCGCACTGACACCCGGCTGGTGGGAGGAATGGAATTCCCAGTACGGGCTGCTGAAGATGTGGAAAGCCACCAAAGACGGAACATTCGTCGACGGCAACAAGGTGTCCAACGTATCCCTGGCCGACCTCGCCGTTACGGAAGACAACTACATCTCCGTGCGGATCGGCATCAAAAACGATGCAGCTAACATCGGCGGGCTGAATATCTTCGGGCGCGCCTTTGGTAACTACCCCCAAGATATCGTCATGCGAATGATATTCGATCAGTTTTAGTCCCGGCATGACACGCTGACAAACACGATCGAAGGAGGTGTTTGGAGAAAACTTCGCGGCTTCAGATCAGAGTGTACGGAAACAAAACAGGTTTTTTCTCATAAGCTGGAGGCAAGCACATGAAAAACACTTTCCGGAACCTGCTCCTGGTTCTCATCATGGTGGTGACCATCGCCGTGCCGCTCTACGGGTCGCAACAGGCGAGCGCGCAGGATAAGGTGACTATCACCTTCTGGAATGGCTTCACCGGATCCGACCGCCCCGCCGTGGAAGAACTGGTCAAGCAGTTCAACGAAAGCCAGGATGCAATCGAAGTCGAAATGACCATCTCGCCGTGGGACAGCCTGATGCAGAATTTGATCGGGGCGATGCCTGCCGGTGAGGGGCCAGATGTAGCCGGAATCCATTTCCAGTACATCCCGCAGTATGCTGCCAGCGGTCTGCTGATGGATCTCACTGATACTTTCGCGGAGTATAGTGAGCTAGATCCGTCCAACTGGCCCCCTGCACTGGTGGACCTTATGCAGTACGACGGCAAATTCTACGCGGCCCCGGTCAACTACGCAACCTTGATGATGTACTACAACAAGGACCTGCTCGAAGCGGCAGGACTCGATCCTGAGACGCCTCCGGCGGACTGGGACATGTGGATTGAAGCGATCAAAGCGACCACGACCGGCAACCAGTACGGCCTCGCCCTCGGTGAGCGTGAAACCATCGCCATGTGGCCGATCCTGATCTGGGGCAACGGCGGCGACATCATCGAAGATGGCGCGTCGGCCCTGGCGAAGCCCGAAACGATCGAAGCGCTGCAACTGTGGGGCGATCTGGTGGCGAACGACGGCATCAGCCCCTTCGGTCTGACCGGCGCGGAAGCGGACCAGTTGTTCCAGAGCGGACGCGCGGCGATGGAAATCAACGGCCCGTGGATGGTCAACGGTAATATCGACGCGGGGCTGAACTTCGACGTCGCGCCGGTTCCTGAGGGTCCGGCAGGCCGCGTCACCCTGGCCGATACGGTAGTGTTCGTGGTCAGCGAGTCTTCGGAGCACAAGGACGCCGCGCTGGAATTCATCAACTTCTGGAACTCCAAGGAAGCGCAGTTGTACTTCTCCACGCAGACCGGGTTCCCGCCCGTGCGTCTGGACATGGTCGACGATCCTGACCTCACGGAAGCCAGCCCCTGGGCGGCCAAGTTCGCGGCGTCTGCCCCCTACTCCCGCTTCTACCTGGGTGGGCAGGAAAAGTTTGTCGAGATCGACAACGACATCTTCATCCCCATGATCCAGAGCATCACCCAGGGCATCAGCAGCCCCGAAGAAGCCGCGCAACAGGCTGACGAGCAGCTTTCTGCCCTTCTGAGCGACTAGCATTCGCACGGGACATCGTTTCTGCAAACAGGGGCTGGTTTTCGGGCCAGCCCTTGTTTCGAAGCACCTACCGACAGCCGCTCAAAACGACTTTTTGTGGAGACAGACGTGACACAACATCCGCTCACCGTGGAAAACCGGACCGTACCGGACCGGCTGCGGCTGGCCGCCAACGGGATCGTACATGCGGTCAAACGACGCGAAACACGTTATGGCTACCTGTTCATGCTGCCCAGCATGATCACGCTCAGCGTGTTCGTCTTCTGGCCGATCGTGCAGTCGTTCATCCTGAGCCTGCAAAAGTGGCAGCTCAATGGGAAAGAAACGGTCTGGGTCGGGTTCGACAATTACCGGCGGCTGTTCGAGGACGTGCGGGTACAGGGCGCGTTCACCAACACGCTGCAATATACGGCGGTCGTCGTCCCGGCCAGCCTGATCATCGCGCTGCTGCTGGCGCTGGCCCTGAACGAACGCGTGCCGGGCCGCACGATCTTCCGCGCCGCCTTCTTTCTGCCGGTGATCGCCTCGTTCGCCATCATCGCCATTGTGTGGCGCTTCCTGCTGAATCCCGATATCGGCCTGCTGGCGTACTGGTCCTCTCAGGCGGGCATCCCCACACGCGCATGGCTGCGCGACGTTCGTTACGCCATGCCTGCGGTGATGATTATCAGCATATGGAAAAACCTCGGCTTCAACATGGTGATCCTGCTGGCCGGATTGCAGGGCATCCCCGACGTGTATTACGAGGCCGCGAAGGTCGATGGCGCGAGCCGCTGGGCACGCTTCCGCCACGTCACGATGCCGATGCTGCGCCCCACCTGGACTTTCGTGCTCATCATCTCGATCATTTCCTCGTTCCAGGTCTTCGATCAGGTGTGGGTGCTGACGCCGCGCGGCGGCCCGCTGCACAGCACGGAAACGATCGTGACCTACATTTATTACCAGGGCATCGAGCTGCTCGACATCAGCTACGCGGCCAGCATCGGCGTGATCCTGTTCGCCATCGTGCTCGTGCTGACGCTGGTGCAGTTACGGCTGTTTCGGTTCCGCGAAGTGGATTTGTAAAGGATAACCGACAATGGAATCGACAGGCGTGCGGCACCTTTCTTTGCCGTTCAAGCTCAGCGCGCTCCAGGTGATCCTGATCCTGGTCCTCACCGTGGCGGCGATCGTGGTGGTTTTCCCTTTCGTGTGGATGGTCTTTACGTCGTTCAAGTATGAAAGCGATGTGTTCTCCTGGCCGCCGCGCCTGGTACCGACGCAGTGGACCACCGACGCCTATCGCAACATTTGGAGTCAGATCCCGTTCGAGTTGTTTTTCCGCAACAGCCTCATCTTTGCAGGCGGCGTCACGCTGATTTCGCTGTTTCTGGATTCGCTCGCGGCCTATTCCTTCAGCCGCTTCGACTATCCGGGCCGCGACGCGTTTTTCATCCTGGTGCTGATCGCGCTCATGCTGCCCTTCCAGGTCACGTTCATTCCGCTGTACATCACAGTGCAAAAACTGGGGCTGCTCAATACCTTTGGCGGCCTGATCATCCCACGCGCGACCAACGCCTTCGGCATTTTTATGCTGCGCCAGTTCTTCAGCGGTATCCCGCGCGAGCTGGATGATGCGGCCCGCATCGATGGAGCCAGCGAGTTTTACATCTACGCGCGCATCATCATGCCGCTGTCCGGCCCGGCGCTGGCGACCCTGGGCATCTTCCATTTCATGTACAACTGGAACGACTTCCTGTGGCCGATGCTCATCACTAAGACGACCGAGATGCGCACCCTTCCGGCAGGTCTCGCACTGTTCATGGGCGAGCACGTCATCGACAACGCCCTGCTGATGGCAGGCGCAACGCTGGCGCTGCTGCCGCTGTTCATCGCTTTCCTGTTCGCGCAGAAGTATTTCGTCCAGAGCATCGTGATGACCGGGCTCAAGGAATAAGACGGTGATCGCCACCCCTATGCCCAGCGCCGGGAACCCACATAAGGAGCCTGACTTGGAGTCGTACACCAATCCCGTCTACCATAAATACATGGCCGACCCCTTTGTGCTGCACCACGAAGGCTCCTATTACGCGTATGGCACCTCGCCCCATGCGCCCGCAGGCTGGAGCTTTCCCATCCTGGTTTCGACCGATCTGGTTCACTGGCGGCGGGAAGGCTACGCGCTCAGGCTGCCGGAAGGCGCGAGCGAAGGATGGGCCCCCGAAGTCGCGTTCCGCGACGGCGTGTTTTACCTCTACTACTCGGCCAACGGGTCCAACGGGCAGAATCACCAGCTTCGCGTGGCGACCAGTTCCACCCCTACCGGTCCATTCGAGGACAGCGGGCGCAGCCTGATCCCCGACGACGCATTTACCATTGACGCGCACCCGTTCAAAGACCGGGACGGCCAGTGGTACCTGTTCTATGCGCGCGACTTCTTAACTCGTGACGGCGATCTGCAGGCCGGAACGGGCATCGTCGTGGATCGGCTGCTCGATATGTTTACGGTGGCCGAGGAACCGCGTGTCGTCGTGCGGCCTTATACCGAATGGCAGCTATTCCAGATGCAGCGGCCCATTTATGGCGGCATCTACGACTGGTACACGGTGGAAGGTCCCGCGCTGCGCGTGCACGATGGCCGGTATTACTGCTTCTACAGCGGCGGCGCGTGGGAACAGGCCAATTACGGCGTGTCGTATGTCGTGGCGGATCACCCGCTCGGCCCGTACCGCCGCCCAAATCACCTGGAGGGGCCGCTGCTGAAGTCCGTGCCCGATCGGGTGATCGGGCCAGGGCACAATTCGTTCACAGATTCGCCGGACGGATCGCAGGACTACATCGTCTACCACGGCTGGGACCCGGCCATGTCGGCCCGGCTCATGCGCATCGACCGGCTGGAATGGCAGGGAGCGATCCCGGTCATTCCGGGGCCCACGTCCACGCCACAACCTGTACCTGCACCCTCGCGGATCGACCATGGGAAAACTGAGCCATGACCGAAACACCGCTGCATCTGTGGGCGTTCGTCGAAAACTCGGATTTTCAGCGCGAAACAAACGGAGCGCTCTACCGCCAGGATGAAATCGCGCTGACACAGCACGACACGCGTTTGGCCGACGATTACCGGCTGCTCACCAGCATCGGGTGCGCGGGCGTGCGCGACGCCGCGCGCTGGTACGTCACCCATCCCGGACCCGGCCAGTTCGACTGGTCCTGGCTCGACCGGGTGATCGCCGCCGCCGAGGAGGCCGGAATCACGCTGTACCTGGATCTCTGGCACTACGGTTATCCCGACTGGCTGGACTTGATGAGCGCCGACGCTCCGGCCCATTTCGCGGAGTTCGCGCGCCAGATCGCGCTGCGCTACCCCGGCCTGGACTACTACTGCATCTGCAACGAGCCAACGCTGCTGGTCGAATGCAGCGGCCAGACCGGGCGCTGGCGGCCCTTCTTAAAACAGGACGATCCCACCGCGTTCCGCCAGCAGATCTGCCGCATGATCATCGCCGCTTCGCGCGCCGTGCTCGACGTCCGCCCGGACGCACGGCTCGTGCTGCCGGAACCCTGGCACGCCACCGACCGCCGCAGCGAAGACAATCAGGCGGCGGTGCTGGATACGGTGATGGGCCTGCGCGATGCGCACCTGGGCGGCAGTTCGGAGTACGTGCAGGTCGTCGGCCTGAACCACTACCGCGACTCGACCCTGCCGCCCTTCCACCGCCTGATCCTGAACGCGCAGGCGCGCTGGCCGGGCAAAGAGCTGTGGGTGACGGAGACGTCCGGCCCGCCGATCGGCTGGCAGCAGGCGGAATGGTTCTGGTGGATGCTGGCCGAAACGCGGCTGGCGAACCTCTCGGGCGCGAACGTCCCGGTGTTCACCTGGGCACCAGTCTTCTCGATGCTGGATTGGGACGACGAGACGCTGCGGCTGGATAACGGGGTGTGGCGGCTCACGGCAGACGGCAGCCGTCTTCCGAACGACTATATGCTGGACGCCATCCGGCTGGCGCAGGACTACGGTTATCTGACGGGCGGCTGAGCGCAATTGGGCCACAGCGTTTTACACGGCACGCAGGCTCAGGGCGTGTTTTGCACCGCGACCCTAACCGCTTCCCTCTGCGTGCGTGAGGGAAGCGGAAAAACGGTCGGAGTACGCCCTACCCATTCGGATCGCGGGATGATGAACGCGTGAGAAACCCGTTCTCCCGCTCAAAACGCGTATAACTGTCTTTAGGACGAACGCTTCGCGCCACACGATCCCCGCACGATCAGCTCGATCGGCATCACCATCGAGGCGGGCATCGGCATGGAAAAATCGCGCCGGGAGATCAGGAACTGCACGGCATAAATTCCCATGTCGTACTTCGGGATATTGACCGTAGTCAGCGCCGGGCGGACCATGCTCGCCAACTCGATATTGTCGATCGAGGCCACTGCAACGTCGTCGGGAACGCGCAGCCCATTGTCTTGCAGCGCGGCCATCGCGGCGATGGCCGCTTCGTCGTTGGCGGCAAAAATGGCCGTCGGCAGATCTGGCAGACGCAGCAGGTCCACCGTCAGCTCGTAGGCGGAGATCGATGCACGAGCCGGATCGAAGGCATGCACCAGCGACGTATCGTACGGCAGGCCGTGCTCAAGCAGCGTCTGCCGGTACCCGGTGAGGCGGGCATCCTCGATCGCCAGAAATGCGATACGCCGGTGCCCCAGGCCGATCAGGTGCTCGACCGCCAGACGCGCCGCAGCAGCCCGGTCGAACAGGACGGCGGGCAGGTCATGGACCGATTCTTCCAGGCACACGATGTTATCGATGCGCTCGACGATCTGGTTCAGAATTTCCAGGTCTTCGGGATCTTTGCCGATCAGGCTGGGCAGAATCAGCACCAGCGACGAGATCTCGTCTTTGTGGATGTTCTTGTTGAAGATCACCGGGTCTTTCAGCGCATCGAAGAAGCTGAAGAAGCGCACGTGCTGGCCGAACTGGTGCGCACCATCGAACAACCCCGCCAACACCGAGTTGTAGTATGAGCGCTGGAGGATGTGGTAGCTGCGGCCTCCGGCGATGATACCCAGCGCGTTCTGCGCGATCCCACTGCCCCAGCGCAGCCGTTGGGCGTGTTTGTTGGGCCGGTAGCCCAACTCACGGATAGCAGCCAGCACCCGCTGGCGGGTCTCTTCGGACACCTGCCGGGGGCCGTTGTTCAACACATAGGACACAACGGAACGGGACACCCCCGCGCGGACCGCCACGTCTTCCTGCGTCACTCCGTCGTTGTAAGCATCTTCACCCATAGTTTTCAATCCAAACTCAGTCGTTTACCGGCGTGACCAGCTCAACCGTCGTTTCGACAGGCGGCAGTTGTTGGGAGGTCGCCGTAACGGTCACCACGCCGGGCGTCTGTCCGGCTTTGAGGTACACCGCCCCCTGCCCGCCAACCAGCACCAAGGGATTTTCGCCGATAAGCCGGGCGTCACCGTGCAGCGTGAAGTGAACGGCAAAAAACGCGTACGGAAGGACGTTATTATATCGGTCCGTTACCCGCACAACCAGCCGGGTCATATCCGCGCCGTCGGCGTCCAGCTCGGTGACGTCGGGAGCCAGAGTCACGGCACAAGGCACGTGATCGGCGGCGATAGTACGCTGCGCCACGACCCGCCCCCCGATATAGCCGATCACACGCAAATCTTCAAACCCCTGCCCCCACGGGTTATAGTCCGCGCCCCACCGGAACACAAACGGCGGGTGGGCCAGGGCCGGATAGGTTTCGGCATCAGGCCGGATGCGCCCCAGGCACGCCTCGCCCGTATATGTCTCGATTTCCTCGCAATTGCTGAAGATCACGAGCGGATTGTTGCCGCCGCGCGCCCGGTCGCCCATCGTCCAGTTCGTCGCGGGTTCCATCACGAGGGTCTGCTCGGGCGAAAGCTGGCTTTTGTAGAAATAAGCGGCCCACTTCGGCAGGCGGAACGAATCCATGACGCCGTGATAGCAGATGCCGTCCCCCGAGCCGAACTCGTGATGCGTGTGGTAATCAAACGCACACCAGCTCAGCGCCCCGGCCACATCGTCGCGGCGCTGCTGAAGATCCTGCACTTTCGCGTGCAGCAGGGCGTGATCCAACCGCCGTTCTTCGGCGTCCCACGTTTTCGTGGGAAACGCATGGCCGCCGTACTCGGTGATCAGATAAGGCTGATGCGGCGGCTCCACAACCCCGTTTGAAAAATCGTTGTAGGTGAAGACATCTTCAAGAAAATGGCTGCTCAAAAAGTCGCGGATGCCGCCTGTCTGCCGGGTGGGATCGAGCTGGTGTGCCAGCGCGTTGGTGCGCGTATACAGCGCATCGTGATCGCGCGATTCGTTGATGCGCACGCCCCACAGCACAATCGACGGGCGATTCCGGTCGCGCTCGATCATGGACTGCAAATCACGCAAGACAAGGGCCTGCCAATCCGGGCCACCGACGTGCTGCCAGCCTGGGATCTCCTCCAGCACCAGCAGGCCGATCTCGTCGCAGCGATCCATGAAGTACGGCGACTGCGGATAGTGGGCGGTGCGGACGATATTCGCGCCAAGCTCGTACTTGATGATGTCCGCGTCCTGGCGCTGCAACCGTGCGGGCGCAGCCGCGCCAATATACGGGTATGTCTGGTGGCGGTTATGCCCCACCAGCTTGAGATGCTCGCCGTTCAAGAAGAATCCCTGCCCAGCGCGAAAAACCGCCTCACGAAACCCGACGCGAACCGTCACCACGTCAAGCGGGGTGTCGCCATCAAGCAGCGCCAGCGTCAGGGCGTACAGTGTGGGGCGATCCGGGGACCAGAGCTGCACATCTAGCGGCGAGGGAAATTCGAGCGCCAGGGCACGATCCGCAGCAGGAGCCACGGCCCGCGCAATTTCTGTCCCATCCGCACCGGCCAGCACACCCGAAAGCACCAGCCCGGCCCGCGTATCGCTCAGCCGAACGTCGCAGCGAAGTTCCGGCGCGCTGAGGACGTTCGCCGTACGCGCGAACACATTCTCAATGTGACAGGCATCGACCATGCGCAGGTGGACATCACGGTAAATGCCGCCAAACGTCAGATAATCGACCCGGCCCCCGAACGGCGGGATCGCCGGGTTTTCGGTCGCGTCGAGATATACGGTAACGATGTTCTCGCCCGGCATGAGGATGCCGGTGATGTCGAACGAAAAAGGCGTGTATCCCCCCTGGTGTTCCCCGACGCATTCCTCGTTGACGTAAACACGGCTGGACGCCATCGCGCCATCAAAGTCCAAAAATACGCGCTGACCGTCGAGCGGCGCGGGCAGCCGGAAGCGCTTGCGATAGGTGGACACAAACTGGTAGTCAGCGGGATCAACGAAGCTGCGATTGAACTCGCGGTTGCTGTGGGGCAGTGTTACCGGCTCGAAGCGGTCATCAGAGGCGTCAAACGGCAGCTTTTCAGGGGCAAATAACCAATCATCGTTGAACCGCTGTACGGCGCGCATTCAGATATCCTGTCTCGTGTAATGAGCTTGACTATTTTTGCTTACGTAGTTTATACTGATTGACAGGTGTAGTCAACACGCGTTGATCGTGTTGATGAGGGGACCAAGCGGGACTATACGCTCTAGATTTTCCCTCAGATCTTGTTCAAGGAGTTTTTGATCGGCCTCGCCAGCTTGTTTGGATTTCAAAGCCAGGAGATAAAAATGCGGAAAAAATTAGCTTTAATCAGTGTCCTCGTCATCGCTCTCTTCGCAGGCAGTTTAAACGTTCAGGCCCAGGACAGCAGCGTTTCCGGCAAGATCACCGTGTGGGCGTGGGCCAACGCCACCGACGCACTGTATGCTTCGGGCATCATGGATGACTTCGCGGCGGCCTATCCCGACATCGAGATCGAGCTGGTGAATTACGGCACCGGGGATGTCTACACGAACCTGGCCCTGGCCCTCACGGCGGGCGAAGGCGCGTGCGACCTGTGCCTAGTGGAAAGCTCGCACGTGAGCGAGTTCGTCCAACTCGGCGGCCTGGCCGATCTGACCGACCGCATTGGTGACGATGTGGACAACATTCTGCCCTTCCGCTGGCAGGACGTGATGTATGACGGCGGCTACTACGCGGTACCGTGGGACGCAGGCCCCGTCGTGCTGTACTATCGCCGTGACATCTTCGAGCAGGCCGGGCTGCCCAGCGATCCCGAAGGCGTGGCCGAACTGATCCCAACCTGGGACGCCTACCTGGACGCATGCACGACTATCAAGGAAACGACCGGCCACATGTGCTTCCCGCACAGCAAGGCCAATAACAACGCCCGTATGTACGAAAAGGTCCTGTGGTCGCTGGGCCTGGGCTACTACGACGCCGAAAGCGGCGACGTCACGGTGGACAGCCCCAAGAACATCGCCGCGCTGGAAATGCTCGGCAAGTTCTGGGATGCCGACGTGGTGTCCGACACGGCGGAATGGACCGATCCGTGGTACGCCGACTTCAGCTCGCCGGACGCCGCGATCGCCTCCTATGTGGGCGCGTCGTGGATGGACGGCAACATGCGCCGCTGGATGGTCCCGGATCAGATCGGGCTGTGGGGCGTCGCACCGATGCCCGCCTTTGAAGACGGCGCACAGGCTGCGAATGACGGCGGCTCGGTCTTCGTCATCCCCGAACAGAGCACAAATAAGGACGCTGCTTGGGCACTGGCCTCGTGGATTACGCTCAACAAGGACATCACCAACAGCATCTTCGAGGAAAGCGGACTGTTCCCGTCGTATCTGCCCGCGCTCGACAGCCCCATCTTTGACGAGCCGGACGACTACTTCGCGGGTCAGGCCGTGCGCCGTATCTACGCCGACGCGCTGCAAAACATCCCCACGGCGACCGTCTATGGACCGCACTACGCGATCATGAACGAGACGGTTTCCGTCGCCATCCAGCGCTATGCCACCGGCGAACTGTCGGCAGAAGAAGCGCTGCAAGAAGCCGCTGAAGAAATCCGCTTCAACATCGAATAGAATAATCCGAATGCAAGGGAAGGCGTTCCGTAAGCGGGTAAACACGGGGGAACGCCTTCCCCGCTGTCACTCAAGCAGTCACGCAAGTTATCATATTTACAGTAAGTCCAGGCGTCCGCGCTCAAAATATCGCTTATAGACTTCTTCAAGGACTACACGCATGCAGCAAGAGGCAGCCGTCCACACAGGCATCCAGTCTACCCGGGAACCAGGAGCGCTGGCCCGCTGGTGGAAAGAAATCCGGCATAACCGGTGGGCCTATGTCTTCATTTCCCCGTTTTACATCCTGTTCGCCATCTTCGGCCTGTTTCCCGTCGGTTATTCGCTCTATCTCAGCCTGCACGACTGGAACGGCGTCCGCCCGATGGAATATGTCGGACTGGAAAACTACCGCTACGTCTTCAGCGAGCGCGGCGATCTGTTCTGGACCTCCGTCCAAAACAGCGCGATTATCTTTTTGCTCTACGTGCCGCTGATGACGTTTCTGGCACTGGTTCTGGCTGTCCTGCTGAATTCCGGCTACATCAAGGGATTCCGGTTCTTCCGCACCACCATGTTCATGCCCTACGTGACATCGATGATCGCCGCCGGGTTCGTGTTCCAGATCATGCTCGGTAGCCACGAGGGGATGGTCAACACGGTGCTGAGCGACCTCGGCCTGCCTACCGTAGGGTGGCTCGACACGATCTGGGGCACGCGCGTTTCGCTGGCGATCCTGGTGACCTGGGCATGGCTCGGCTACAACATGATCATCATGCTGGCGGGCCTGCAAACCATTTCGCAGGATCTGACGGAAGCGGCGCGCGTGGATGGCGCAAACAACGTGCAGGCGTTTTTCCACATCACAATCCCCCTGCTTCGCCCGGTGATTTTGTTTTCGCTGGTGCTTTCAACGTCGGGAACGTTCAACCTGTTCAACGAGGTTGTTTCGATCGCCGCGCCGGACGGCTTCAAAGGGGGTACGCGCTACTCCATCCTGACCCCCATGATCCTGATTTACAACACGGGCTTCCGGCACTTCGAGTTCGGGCGAGCCTCCGCCGAAGCGTATGTGTACTTCGTGCTGATCGCGGCGCTGACCTTCTTCCAGTTCCGCTACCTGGGCAACCGCGATAAATAGAACCCGGTTTGGAAACTTTTGTATGACGAGCGCTAGAGGATTGTTTTGATGGCAACCACCCTACCCCGAATCGGACTGCGCGTGCTGGTCCATCTGCTGCTGATCGTGCTTGCATTGTTCATGCTGCTGCCCTTCATCTGGATGCTGAGCACGTCATTCAAGCCTATCGCGGAGGTGTTTCACACGCCGCCGATCCTGATCTCCTCCCATGCCACGATGGACGGCTATCACAACATCTTCAATCGCGGCGCAGACACGGCGTTCACCAATACGGCGATCCTGGCGACCTCCACGACACTGACCAGCCTGTTCTTCTGCACGCTGGGCGGCTATGGGTTTGCGAAATTCCGCTTTCCGGGGCGAGGGATGTTGTTCGCCTTCCTGCTGGCTACGATGCTCATCCCGCCTGCCGTCACGATTATCCCCAAGTACCGGATCATCGTGGAACTGGGCTGGATCGACTCGTTCCTGGCGATCATCATCCCCAACGCGGCTTCGGCATTCGGGATCTTCTTCATGCGCCAGTACATCAGCAGTTTTCCCGAAGAACTGCTCGACGCGGCGCGCATCGATGGGTGCACGGAGTTCGGGGTGTTCCGGCGCATCGTGGTGCCAACCATCGCGCCGGGCATGATCAGCCTGGGGCTGATTTTCTTCATGTCCAACTGGAACAACTACCTGGAGCCGCTCATCTATTTGAAGTCGCCCGGCAAGTTCACACTGACGCAGCTTATGATGTCCTTCCAAAGCCCCAATGGCGAGAGTCCCTTCCGCGACATCATGGCCGTGGGCGTCATCAGCGTCATCCCGCTCATCATCCTGTTCTTCGTGTTCCAACGGCGGTTCGTTGAGGGGATCACGCAGGGCGCGGTGAAAGCCTAAACGTCCCCCCTCCAAAAAAACGTCTGCCGCAAGATGCCGTCCCGGGGTGGCGGCATCCTGCGGGCTGTGCCATCAGGGCTTTCGTTTTACCAACCGCGCGATCTGCGGCGCGACGTCACCGGGGCAAGCGCTCGCGCAGGTCGCGGCGCAAATACTCCGCCGTGTAGGACTGATCCGCTTGAAGCAGCTGCCGGGGCGTGCCTTCAAACACGACCTGCCCCCCGCGCGTGCCGCCTTCCGGGCCGAGGTCGATGACCCAATCCGCGTTTTTCACGATGTCCAGGTTGTGCTCGATCACGATCACCGAGTTGCCCTCCTCGACCAGCCGGTTAAAGATCGCTAGCATCTGAGTCAAATCCGCCATGTGCAGCCCGATAGTCGGCTCGTCCAGGACGTATACGCTGCCCGTTTTATGCAGCTCGTTCGCCAGCTTCAGGCGCTGGCACTCCCCACCGGACAGGCTGCTCAAGGGCTGCCCGAGCCGGAGATAGCCCAGGCCGACATCTTCAAGCGCAGCAAGCGTGCGGCGCATCGGGGAAGCCTCGAAGAAAGCCAGCGCTTCGCTCACGGTCATATCGAGCACGTCACCGATCGTGCTTCCGTGGATGGTGTAGGCCAGCACATCGTCTTTGTAGCGCCTGCCGCCACAGGCCTCACAGGTTGTCTTCACCGGGTCCATGAACGGCAGCTCGATGTAGAGGACGCCCAGGCCTTCACACACCGGGCAGGCTCCCGCCGAGTTGAAGCTGAACAGGGACTTGCTGACCCTATTCGTCCGGGCGAACAGGTCGCGGATGTCGTCCATGATGCCGGTATACGTCGCCGGGATCGACCGGGTGGACGTCCTGATGGGCAGTTGATCGACCACCACCGCTTCGGGGTGACTCTCCAGGAAGACTTCGAGCAACGTACTTTTCCCTGCGCCCGCCACGCCTGTGATGGCGGTCAGCACGCCGACCGGAATCGCCACCGTCACGTCGTGCAGGTTGTGGCGCGATACGTGATCGAGGCGCATCCAGCGAACTGGCTGGCGGACCTGGGTTTTGACCGGCATCCGGTGGCTGATGTGCCTCCCTGTCAGCGTATCCGCGTCGTACAACCCGGCAACCGTGCCCTGGTAGACGATTTCCCCGCCGTGCACGCCTGCGCCCGGCCCCATATCGACAATGTGATCGGCAATCTCGATCGTGTCGGGATCATGTTCTACGACCAGCACCGTGTTGCCCTGATCGCGCAGCTTGCGCAGGAGATCGTTCAGGCCCTGAACGTCACGCGGGTGCAGCCCGATCGTCGGCTCGTCAAAGATGTAGGCCAGATCGGTAAGGCTGCTGCCGAGGATGCGCACCATTTTGATACGCTGGGCTTCTCCGCCCGAAAGCGTCATCGTTTCCCGGTCAAGGGTCAGATAGCCAAGCCCCATTGCGATGAGGCTGCGCAGCCCTTCAACGATCGAGGACACGATCGGCGCGGCAGTGGGATGTTGAATCTGGGCCACCACCTCTGCCAGTTCAGAAGCTTCCATCGCGGCAAGCTGCGCGATGTTGTACCCGTTGATCGTACTGTTCAGCGCCGCCTGATTGATCCGCGCGCCGTGGCACAACGGGCAAACAGTCTGGGACGTCATGCGCCCAATCGCCTCGCGGGTGTCGTCGCTCAAGGTGCTGATGTCCCGCTTGATGTAGCGGCGCGTAAAGGTATCGACCAGCCCCTCGTAGCGGCGCTTGATGGTTCCGACGTTGGTCATAAGCTCGACTTCCATCTCCCCGTGCAGCAGGCGATCCAGGTCGGCGTCTGAGTACTCGTTCAGCTTCCGATCGCCATCGAAGACGCCCGACTGCACGTAGCGCTGCCATTCGAAGTGGAGCATGGAAAAGCGAATCGCGCCTTCGTTGAGCGATCTGGATGTCTCGAGCAGCTTCGCCAGATCGAGGCCGTGGATCTTCCCCAGCCCGTCACACTCGGGGCACATGCCTTCCGGCTCGTTGAACGAAAACGCGTTGGAAAAGCCCACGTATGGCTCGCCAATGCGTGAGTACAACAGCCGAAGCACCGAGTAAATATCGGTGATGGTCCCCACCGTTGACCGCGAATTACCCCTGATCTGCTTCTGGTTGATGACGACGGCGGCGGATAAGTGCTCGATGGCGTCCGCGTCCGGCTGGCCCGCGAGCGGAAGATAGTTCGTCATGGTCGCGTTGAGCTGGCGCTGCGACTCGGCGGCGATGGTGTCGAAAACAAGAGAGGACTTCCCCGCGCCCGAAACACCGGTAAAAACCGTGATCTGGTGTTTGGGGATTTCCAGCGAGACGGCTTTTAGATTGTTTTCACGAGCGCCAGTGATTTTGATCGCGTTGTGCGTCAACCTTGTCTCCCTCCGAACAAATAGACGACATTACCAGTTTATAGCCCTGGTGTTTAAATGGAGACTTTACCGGGAGGCTCGCTATAATTCTTACGGTCAGGGTGGAGGTGAGTGGATGGCGCGATACTTAAAAACGTCGGACATTGCGAAGGCCGTGGGCGTGCACGTCAACACCGTGCGCCTCTATGAAGCACAGGGCTTCCTGCCGCCGATCCTGCGCAGCCCGGCAGGCTACCGCCGGTTTACGCGGGCGCACCTGGAACAGATGCGGCTGGCCTATCTCGCGCTGAAGTACCCGTACGCAGGCGGCAAACAGGTGGTGGTGGATCTGGTCACTTATGCCGCGGAAGGCGATCTCGGCATGGCGATGGAGCTTGCCTACGAGTACCTCACCAACGTTCGCATGGAGCGCACCCACGCCGAAGCCGCCGTGGAATTTCTGGAACGCTGGGCGCAGGGCCAGTCGCTCGACATGACCAAACATACCCTGACGATCGGGCAGGTGGCAAAGCACCTCGGCGTCACCATCGATCAACTACGGAACTGGGACCGGAACGGGCTGCTGGACGTGCCGCGCGATCCCGAAACCAATTACCGCCTATACAGCGCGACCGAGATTGGCCGCCTGCGCGTGATCCGGATGCTGCGCCAATCGGGGTACAGCTTAATGGCGATTCTGCGGATGATGCGCCGGTTCGACGCCGGGGAACGAGAGCGGCTGCGCGAGGTGCTGGATACGCCAGGGGACAACGAAGACATTGAAACCGTTGCAGACCGGTGGCTTACGACGCTCGCCCAACAAGAGGAGCGCGCGCAGGCGATTATCCAACAGATCTCGGCAATGATCGATCTTGGGCAGCCGTGACGCTCGCCCAGGCCAACGGCCAGAAATCCGCGCCAGGGAGTTAAAAACCCTCCACAGGAGCGCCAGCCTGACACAATTGCGCGCGGCGCTCATAACCGCTCCCCGCCATTAGTCGCGCTGCACGAAAAAACGCGGGGCAAAGCTTTCGCCCTGCCCCGGTCTGATGCGGCTAGATCAAGCTGGCAAAACGCAGCGTGATTACTGGTACAGAAGGCAGCCGTATCCCGAATAGACCGTGCCCGTGATTGCATCGATCATGAACCCGGACACCGGCTGCCCATCGTCTTCACTCACGATCGTCGCGTGAAAATGATGGCCGAAATCGACTACGTCACCCAGCGCCAGCGTAGAATCGCCCTGCTCGACCACGTAAGCTTCGGCAATGGCAGACGCTTCATCGAGCGTAAGGGATGTTCCGGCGGGCGCGAGATCCGACGGGGGTGTCCAGCTATCCATCATACCCTGGTAGCCATAACTTCCATCCGGCTGGTTGTACCAGCCGCCCATCATGCCCTGATAGCCGTAATTCCCGTTCGGCTGATTGTACCAGCCGCCCATCATGCCGCCCTGGTGATGGCCGCCCATCATCATGCCCCGTCCACCCATCATCGACGGGTAGCCATACGTGCCATCCGCACACGCGGCATCATCGTTGTTGTAGTATCCACCCATCATGCCCCAACTGCGCATCGGGTGACCACAAGGCAGATCATCATTCGGTCCCTGTGCATAGACCTTCCACGTCCCAACGCCGACAAACGCCGCAGCGGCGAGCACAACAATTACGAGCACGATCCCCAATTTACGAGTGTTCATTGCGTTTCCCCTCTATTAGATACGGCATAATACCAACCGTGAAGCGGGGCCAGTGAGACAGCGGACCCTGAGCGCGGGGTGAGCCCCGTGCTGCGCCGTCGCCCTCACTTCACATCTACAGAATAGAGGAGGGGCTTGAAAGCACGATGTCGCTTATGTAAAGTTTTGATGAAGTTACTTAAGGGGGAGCGTGAAAATGAACATGCTGCCCTGGTCCGGGCCGTCGCTTTCCGCCCAGATGCGCCCACCGTGTGCATCAACGATATGCTTCGCAATCGTCAGGCCGATGCCGCTGCCGCCGCTCGCCCTGGAACGCGACTTATCGACGCGGTAAAACCGCTGGAAGACCTTCGCCAAATCGCCGGGAGCCAGCCCAACACCGCTGTCTTGCACGGAAACCCGGAGCGCGGCCCCGTGACTCGCGGCCCGGACGGCAACCTGCCCCCCGGCGGGCGTGTATTGCAGCGCGTTGCCGATCAGGTTCGTCAGCACCTGCTCGATGCGATCCGCATCGACCGCCATGGTTGGAAGCGCAGGTGAAACTTCGACCGCCAGCGTGATGCCCTTGTCGGCAAATTGGGGCTGCAGCCGGTCCACAACTGCCGCGATCAACTTGCCCGGATCGGCAGGATGCAGGTCCAGAGTCGATGAAACCACCTCCGAGCGCGACAACTCCTGGAGATCGTAGACCAGCCGCTGCAACCGATCGGCCTCCTGGTGCACCAACCGGAATGTTTCCGCCGTGGGCGCGATGACGCCGTCTTCCAGCCCTTCCATGTAGCCTTTGATGCTTGCCAACGGCGTTTTAAGCTCGTGGCTCACGTCCCCGATCAACTGGCGGCGCATGGTTTCGTTCTCGGCCAGCGTCTCGGCCATGCGGTTGAAATTCTCAACCAGATCGCCCAGCTCGTCACGCGAAGAAACGGGCAGCCGCTGGTCGTAATGCCCTTCGGCGATATGCTGGCTGGCTCCGGCCACGCGCCGCAGGGGGCGGAGGATATAGAGGCTCCCTATACCGCTAACGATCCCCGCCGCAAGAATCGCAGCGCCCGCGGCTTTCCACAGTGCGCTGTTCACGGCGCTGCGAAAACTCGCATCAAGCTCGTCGTTCGTGATCGACGTGCTGCCCACCAGAATCCCGCCAGCCATCATGCCACCCGGCCCGGCGTGGCCCATTTCTCCGGCGTCTTCCCCGGCGTGGGCGCGCGCGCCCATCATCATATGCTCGACGGACTGGGAAAAGCTGCTCGGCGCGACATACGCAACCGACAACGACAGGACCAGCAGCCCAATCGCCACCACAACCACATAGGAGATGAAAAATTTCCATACCAGACTCATTGCGCGCTCCAAATCTCACGCCGGTATATCGGCAAATTTATAGCCCACGCCGCGCACCGTTACCACGAACTGCGGATTCGCCGGGTCGCTTTCCAGCTTCTGCCGGATGTGCCCGATATGCACGTCCACGACACGATCCTCGCCGTAAAAGTCGTAACCCCAAACCTGTTCGAGCAGTTGTTCGCGGCTGAAGACCATGCCCGCATAATCGGCCAACGTCTTGAGCAGCTTGAACTCAAGCGCCGTCAGCTCGATCAGCTCGCCGTCGCGCCAGACTTCGTGGCGCTGCTGGTCGATGCGGATGTGGGCGAACTGGAGCATACGCTCCCCGTTCGTCGCCGCGCTGCGCCCGCGCCGGAGGATCACTTTGACACGCGCAACCAGCTCGCGCGGGCTGAACGGCTTGGTCACGTAATCGTCCGCGCCGACCGTCAAGCCAACCACACGATCGGCTTCCTCGGAGCGCGACGTCAACAAAAGCACGTACGCCTCCGACTCACGGCGAATCTGCTGAAGCACATCGAGTCCATCCATGCCGGGCAGCATGATATCCAGCACCACGAGATCGGGGTGATAGCGCCGAAAGGCCGCCAGCCCCTGCACCCCATCGGGAGCCAGATAGACGGTATACCCCTCCCTGGTGAGATACGCTTCGAGCAGATTCCGGATATTTTCCTCATCATCAACAATCAAGATCGCTGCCATCTATCTATTCCACCCAGACAAATCGCGGATTTCGAAACAGGAACATAGCACTAACCTGCGCGGGAAGCGAGTCCAATCGCGGGGAGAAATCCGCCAACTCAAGAATATTGGTGCCGGGAACATTACCCGGTCCCCCTATATTTTGGGGGTAGACAGCGGACATACTTGAGTTGACGAGCATAGTAGTTTATAATCGAACTACTAAAGACGAATGTCACGATCTGTTTGCGAGATTGCACGTGGCCTGAACTTGTACGCGGCTGGACTTCGACGCTGCGACAGCCCAAAGCCATCTCGACAGAACAGAGTCGGGAGTCCGGCGCGCTGCCGTTCAGCGAGGGTTTGTAAGGAGTGACCCATGATTCGGTTAGAGGATGTATCCAAGCGGTACCGGATGGGTGACGTGGAAGTGGTGGCACTGGACCACATTAATCTGGACATCGGCAAAGGTGAGTTCGTCGTCGTCCTGGGGCCGTCCGGCAGCGGGAAAACCACCCTGCTCAACATCATCGGCGCGCTGGACGTGCCGACTGACGGACACGTCGGCATCAACGGAAACGGTCTATCACTCTCGAAGCAGGCTAACCGGTTCAAGTTCCGGCGCGAAACGGTGAGCTTCATCTTCCAGACCTTCAACCTGTTCCCCAGCCTCACCGCCCTGGAAAATGTGCAGCTTGTGCTGGACATGGCCGCCACTCCGCACGCTCAGGATCGGGCGCTTCAGGTGCTGACCGACGTGGGACTGGGCGACCGGGTCAATCACTTCCCGCACGAGTTATCCGGCGGCGAGCAGCAGCGCGTCGCCATTGCGCGGGCGCTGGCAACCGGCAATCCCGTGCTGCTGGCCGACGAGCCAACCGGCGAGCTGGACTTCAAGACCGGCATCCAGATTCTTGGGCTGCTCCAACAGCAGGCCGACGCAGGAAAAACGGTGCTCGTGGTGACGCACAACCGTGAGATCTCGCGCGTCGCGGACCGGGTGATCGAGCTGAGCAGCGGGCGCATCATCAGCGATGGCGCGCCGCGCACCGGCAAAGCGGACCTGTCGGAACTACAGTGGTAAACGGGAGGCGACCATGAAAAACTCGCAGTTATGGCTCCGCTGGTCCTGGCGGGATCTCCGCGAACGCTGGCTGCAAGTCATTGCCATTGCGCTGATCATCGCCCTGGGCACGGGTGTTTTCGCCGGGCTGGGCGGGCAGAAACGGTGGCGCATCGATTCGTTGGACATCAGCTACGCGCGCCTGAACATGCACGACATCCATGTCAGTCTCGCGGACGGCAGCTTCATCTTGCGCGACGAGATGCAGGCCGCGTTGGCGGACGTAGAAGGCATCTCGGCGGCGGAAACGCGGCTCATCGCCCCCACCCTGGTCAATGCGTCGCAAGACGGCAAAACGGTGATGGTTTCCGGGCGCATCGTGGGCGTGGATGTAAGTAACGACGGCCCGCAGGTCGATCAGATCTTCGTGACCGAGGGCAACGGACGCGCACTCCAACCTAACGACGCTGGACAGCAAGTCGCAGTCGTCGAGGAGAATTTCGCCAACTACTACGATCTGCAACCGGGCAATTCGCTGCGTGTGAGCGGCGACATCCCGCTTGACTATATCGGCACGGGCCTGTCGCCGGAATACTTCCTGGTGGTCGATGAAAACGGCCTGTTCATGGCCGAGGCGAGTCTGGCGATCCTCTTCATGCCGCTGGACACCGCCCAGGAACTCACCGGACGTGACGGCCTCGTCAACGACGTCGCGCTACGTCTGGATGACGGCGCGGACCGCGAGACAGTGCGCGCCGCGCTGGAAGACTCCTTCGCGGTTCACTTCCCCAACGTGGGCGTAACGTTCGACTATCCAGAGGATAACCTGGGGCGCAAGCAGCTCTACCTGGATGCCGAAGGAGACCAGGAAATCTGGGACCTCATCGCAATCCTGTTCCTGATCGGCGCGGCACTGGGCGCGTTTAACCTTGCCGGGCGGATCGTGGCGGCGCAGCGGCGGCAGATCGGGATCGGTATGGCGCTCGGCATGCCGCGCCGCTGGCTGGCGTTCCGACCCCTGCTGGTCGGCCTGCAAATCGCCGTGCTCGGCACATTGTTCGGGCTGGCGATCGGGCCGCTGCTGATGGTCGTGTTCATCAACGTGCTCAAGTCCGCGGCCCCACTGCCCTACTACGACTTCTCGTTTTACATGCCCGCCTACGTGAAAGCGACCCTGTTCGGCGTGACGCTACCGCTGCTGGCCACACTGCTGCCGGTCTGGCGGGCGGTGCGCGTCCAGCCCATCGACGCAATCCGCACGGGCAATCTTATCTCGAAGGGCGGCGGTTTGAATGCCCTCATGAACATCCTGCCGCTGCCGGGCAAGAGCTTCACGCATATGCCCTTCCGCAATCTGCTGCGGTCGCCGTGGCGCAGCCTGCTGACGGTGCTGGGCATCTCGATGGCGGTCATTCTCATGACGGCGTTCGCGGGATTCCTGGATTCCTTCATCGCTACCATCGATCTCATGGAAGACGCGCTGCTGTACGAGCACAGCGACCGGATGATCGTCAATCTCGACTTCTTTTACACGCCGACCAGTGACGTGGTGACGTCGATCACGTCGCTTTCGAACGACGAGGGCCAACCGCTCGTCTCGCAGGCCGAGACGGGTCTCATGTTGAGCGGCACACTCAAGGGTGACGGCAAGGAAATCTCGACCTCGCTGGAACTGCACGATATGCAGCATGCGCTCTGGGTCCCGAAGCTGCTTGAGGGCAGAATCGCCACGGGTGAGCCGGGTATCATTCTGTCCGAAAAGGCCGCCGAGGATCTGGGCGTCGGCGTGGGCGACATGGTCACGCTGGAGCACCCGCTCCGCGAGGGGCTGCTGGCCTTCCGACTTGTGGAAACCGAGGTGCCCGTGACGGGCATCCACGACAACCCGGTGCGCGCACTGAGCTACATGGACCTGAGCAACGCCGGGATGATGGGCCTGGACGGGGTGACCAACCTGCTCGTGCTCGTGCCCGCAGAAGGCGTGGAGAGCAACGACATCAAGGCTGTGCTGTTGAGCGAGCCGGGCATGGCATCCGTACTGCAAATCGGAGAGATCACCGACGCCATCGATGAGGTGCTGCAGCTCTTCGTGCAGTTCCTGGCGATTGTAGAAGTGGTCGTGTTGATCATGGCCTTCCTGATCGCGTTCAACTCAACCAGCATCAACGTGGACGAACGCGTGCGGGAGATCGCCACCATGTTCGCCTTCGGCCTGCCGCTGCGCACCGTCACACGCATGCAAATGGTCGAAAACCTGATCATCGGCACGCTGGGCACGCTGGTGGGCGTGATCCTCGGCTGGATCGTGCTCAACATGATGTTGGTCGCGCGGGTCGAGGACCAGTTGAGCGACTTCAAGTTCGTCGTCACCCTCTCCCCGGTGACCGTGCTTGTATCGGCAGGGCTGGGCATCCTTGTGGTGGTGCTGACCCCCCTGCTGAGCATCCGCCGCATGAGCCGGATGGATATTCCGTCGGCGCTGCGGGTGATGGAGTAATCTACGGTCCGAGCAAGAAGCCCGATCCGCACGGATCGGGCTTTACCCTTCCCTCTGCATACGACAGCCCTCACGACAAACATCCGACCACTTGATTGACAAATTTCTCGTTTCATGATTTAATTGAACCGGTTCAAATTAGAGGATTATATGACAACTATTCGTGATGTCGCCAAGCTTGCCGGGGTTTCTGTCGGTACGGTTTCCAACGTACTCAACAGCAGCTCGCTCGTCCGCACCGAAACCCGCGAGCGCGTACTGTCTGCTATCGAAGCGCTGAATTACCACCCCACCGCCGCCGCACGCAGCCTCAACACCCAGCTCACCTATACCATCGGCATGGTGCGGACGGAACTGCGCCCCAGCACGCTGCAAAGCGAATCCGACCCGTTCATCCTCGACCTGATCGACGGCGTCAGCACGGCGGCGATCGGAACCGGCATCGGGCTGACGTTTTGGACGATTCCGGTCGGCTCGCAAGAAATCGACCTCTACGAGCGGCTGGTCCTGGGGCGGCAGGTGGACGGGTTAATCCTGTTTGCCGTGCGCGATACCGATCCGCGCATCGAGTTTCTAAAGACGCAAAATTTCCCTTTCGTTGTGTTTGGTCGCTACGAACAAGACGACACGACCAACTGGATTGACGTGGACGGCGCGCACGGCATCACGCTGGCCGTCAGACATCTGGCCGAACTGGGCCATACGCGCATCGGGTATCTGTCGCCCCCACGCGAGCAGCGGCTGGCGCACCTGCGCTGGGAAGGCTTCGAAGCTGCGATGGCCGAAGTCGGACTGAAGATCGATCCGGCCCTCACGCTCGAAGGTGACTTCACTGAGCATTCCGGCCAGCTTGGCATGCACTACCTGCTGGACTACAGCCAGCCGCCTACCGCCATCATCTGCAACAACGACCGTATGGCGTTCGGCGCGATGCGCGCGGCTCAGGCACGCGGGCTGAAAGTGGGGCGTGACGTGTCGGTCGTCGGGTTTGACGACATCCCGCTGGCGCGCTACTGGCACCCGCCGCTGACGACCGTCTCGCAGCCCACGCGCGAAATTGGCGCGATGTTGTTCGGGCTGCTGCAGTCCGTAATTGCAGGTGACGATACTACATCAGAAACCCGGCAGTTGATCAAGCCGGAGCTGCACGTTCGCAGCTCGACAGGGAAACCCGCCTAGTTTCTTTTTAATACGAATTGAACCGGTTCATTTATTCACGAAAGGAGCAGTTTTCCCCGGTCCAAAATCAGGCTCTAAATGCACCCCTGACCGTCTTTTTGAATGAAGGAGCATAAACATGTTACGCCGTTTTGCACTGCTGATAACCGCCCTGGCGCTGATGGTTGCGCTGGTGCCCGCGCTGCCTGCCGCCGCGCAGGACACGGTGACCGTCAAGTATTGGCACACCCTGAGCGATTCCGAAACAGAAAAGCTCGACGAGCTGATCAGCATGTTCGAAGAAGCCAATCCGGGCATTAAAATCGAAGCCTCCCGTTACGCGCAGAACGCGAATGAGTTCCGCCAGGTTATCATGACGGCGCTCGCCTCGGGCGATCCGCCGGATGTGATCCGCATGGACATCGCGTGGGTATCCGAGTTTGCCGACCTGGGCGCGCTGGTGGCGATGGACGAGGTGATCCCCGACTTCGACACGTACAAAGAACAGTTCTTCCCTGCCCCGCTCCAGACCAACTACTTCGCCGGTCACTACTATGGCCTGCCGGTCAGCACGAACACGCAGGTGCTGCTGTACAACCGTGCGCAGTTCGAAGAAGCCGGGCTGGAAGTGCCCACCACGATCAATGAATTCGTAGACGCCGCGTGCGCGCTCAGCAACGGCGAAGAGCGCTACGGTTACGCGATGGGCGGAACGTACTTCTGGGCGCCCGCGCCGCTGTTCTTCGCCCAGGGCGGCAGCATCACCGACCCCGAAGTAACCACGGCGGACGGCTACCTGAACAGCGAAGCCAGCGTCGCCGCGTTCGAAACGCTCGTCAACCTGTATAATGACGGCTGCATGTCCCCCAACCTGTTGGGCGGCGGCATTGCGACCGACGCCGGACACGCGACCGACCTGTACAGCATGATCATCGACGGTCCGTGGATGGTGTCGATCTACGAAGCCAACTACCCTGACTTCGAGGTCAACTTCGCGCTGGTTCCTGCTGGCGAAACCGGTACGAGCAGCGTGGTCGGCGGTGAAGACGCCGTGCTGATGGACGGCTCCAAGCACCAGGAAGAAGCGCTGAAGTGGATGCAGTTCCTCGCCAGCGACGAAGCTCAGATCGTCATGGCCGACGCGGGCGTGATCCCGACCCTGAGCGGTCTGACCGGCAACGAAGCCCTGCCCGAGTACTTCCAGATCTTCATGGAGCAGCTTGAGACGGCCAATCTCCGCACCCCCAGCCCGCACTGGAACGAGATGGACAACGCGATCAACAACGCCTACCAGTACATGCTGCGCGGCGAGAAGACCCCCCAGGAAGCCCTTGACGACGCGGCAGCCGAAATCGACGCGATGTTGAGCGGCGACTAGCAGCAAGCGTCAGGCATTGAGGTGGCGGGGAGGCTCGTCAGGGTCTCCCTACCACCGCCACGCTCGGGAGCATACCATGCAACAGGCCGCTTTACGCAAGCTCATGCCCTACCTGTTTCTCCTGCCCGGATTCGCGCTATTTACGCTGTTCGTCCTATATCCGATGGCGTATTCACTGCGCGTGAGCTTCTACGACTGGAACATTATCAACCCCACGCGGAGCGAGTTTCTGGGCCTGCAAAATTACCGGGATATCGTCCAGGATCCCATTTTCCAGCGCGCCGTGCGAAACACCTTGCTGTACGCGCTGGTGACCGTGCCGGGCCAGATGATCCTGGGGCTGGGTGTGGCGATCTTGCTCAACCAGAAGATGCCAGGCCAAACCTTTTTCCGCACGGTTTACTATCTGCCCGTGATTACCTCGTGGGTCGTCGTGACCCTGCTGTTCGAGTACCTGTTCAACAGCCAGGCGGGGCTGATCAATTACGGCTTGCAGCAAGTTGGTCTGATCGACAAACCGATCCGCTGGATGGCGGACGAAAATCTGGTGATGGTGCCGATCAATTTACTGGGCATCTGGAAAGGCGTCGGTTGGACGGCGGTCGTGATGCTGGCGGGGCTGCAAGGCATCCCGACGGAGCTGTACGAAGCCGCCGCCGTGGACGGCGCGAACGCCCTGCGGCGCTTCAGAAACGTGACGCTGCCCCTGCTGCGCCCGACACTGGTCTTTCTGGTCGTCGTCCTGACCATTGGCGCGCTGAACGTGTACATCTCGGGGCTGTTGATCACCAACGGCGGCGATCCGCTCGACCGCACCCATTTTGTGCTGACCCTGATGTACCAGGAGACGTTTGACAACCTGGAATTCGGACGCGGCGCGGCGATCAGCTACCTGCTGACCTCGCTGATCTTCGTCATCAGTCTGGTGCAGATCCGGTTCCTGCAACGTGAGGTGGATTACGCATGACACGCGCACACAGACTTTACACGACGATCAGCTATACGTTGCTGATTCTCGGCATGGGAATCGTGCTCGTGCCGTTCATTTACATGGCCTCCGTGTCGTTCAAGCCGCAGACGCTGGTCTTCGAACTGCCGCCGAGATTCATCCCCGATCCGGCGACGCTGGACAACTACCGCACGGCGCTGCAATCCGAGAGCTTCGACCGCTACTTCTTCAACAGCCTGTTCGTCGCCGTGTCCACAACGATGATTACCGTGCTGCTGGCGTCCATGATGGCCTATGCGTTCGGGCGCATGGAGTTCTTCGGCAAGCGCATCCTGTTTGCGGTGCTGCTGCTGGGCATGATGATCCCGTCGGTGATGCTCATCATCCCCCAGTATCTCGTCGCGCGGGACTTCAAGCTGTTGAACCTGCAGGGACTCATCCCCGTGTACGCGGCCATGAGCCTGTCGATGCAAACCTACCTGCTGACCGGGTTCTTCAAGTCGATCCCCAAAGAACTGACCGAGGCGGCGCTGATCGACGGGGCGAACCAGTGGACGATCTTCTGGCGCATCATCCTGCCGCTCAGCCGACCCGGGCTGGCCGTCACCGTGATCTTCACGTTCCTCTACAGTTGGGACGAATTCCCCTGGGCGCACGTCGCCATCAAGGAAAGCAGCCAGCGCACCCTGCCGATCGGAATCGCCCTGTTCCAGACGCAGCACCTGACGCAGTGGGGACAGGTTTTCGCGGCATCGATCGTTGCGCTGATCCCGGTCGTCGTCGTGTACATCATCTTCCAGCGTTACTTTGTCGCCGGGATTGCCACCACAGGAATCAAATCATGATCGCACCCACACGCGCATTTTTCCGTCCCGGCAAGCCTGTCGTCATCCCAGTTGGGGGGGCATTTCAGGCACAAATCTGGCAGCTGGGGGACTGCATCGCGTCCCTGGAAGGTAGCGGCGATCTGCAGTGGCAGCCGCCTGCTGAGGCCAAGCGCGGTTACCTTGCGCACATCGACACGGCAGACGGCACCCACTGGACCGCGTTCGATGTGCTGGAACGCTGGACCGACGCGCCGCGCTACGGCTACCTGTTCGATTTCAAGCCGGATCGCGCCAGCTTCGACCTGGACTGGCTGCTGGCGCATCATGTCAACGGGCTGCAATTTTACGACTGGCAGTACCGCCACGACGATCTGCTGCCGCCCGCGGACGAGTACGTCGATCCGCTGGATCGCCCGATGTCGCTGGCGACGGTACGCAAGCTGATCGACGCGGCTCATACACGGGGTATCGTGGCGATGCCGTACACGGCGATCTACGGCGCGTCGCCCGCCTTTGCCGCAGCGCATCTCGATTGGGGCCTGTACGACGAAAACGGCGTGCTGTATGACTTTGCGGACGGTTTCCTCAAGCTGGTCAATCCCGCGTCACCGTGGCGCGAGCACTTCGCACGTGACTGTGCCGCCGTACTCAACGCGCTGCCCTTCGACGGCATCCACGTGGACCAGTACGGCGAACCGTTCACGGGCTTCGATGCGCACGGCAACCCCGTCGATCTGCCTGCGGCGTTTGTCGACACACTGCAAGCTGTCCGCGAGGCGATCCCGCCGGAAAAGCATCTGCTGTTCAATATGGTCCACAACTGGCCGCTGGACGCGATCAGCACCGCCCCGCTCGACTTCCTGTACTGCGAGCTGTGGCCGCCCATGACCACCCTGGGCCATCTGGCCGACGTCGCTGCGCTGAACCGCCAGAAAACGGGTGGGCGCACCCCGATCATCGCAGCGTATATCGACCCCGCGCACGAGGTCACGGTGAGGCTGGCCGCCAGCGTCATTCTGGCGAGCGGCGGCTATCACCTCATTCATGGCGAGGACGGCCTGTACCTGTCCGACCCATACTTCCCGCTCGCCAAGCGTCCCTCGGCGGCGCTCGATGCCGAGCTTCAAAGGCTGGCCGATTTCGGCGTGGCGTACGAGGAACTGCTCTCGCTCGCAGATCCGGCAGCGCTGGACGTCACAACTGCAGGGGATCTGTGGGTGATCGCGCGCCGCGCGCCGGGGCGGATCGTGCTCAACGTGCTGAACGCGCAGCCCGCGCAGCCGTGGAACGACGCGAATCCGGCCCCCGTGCCACAATCGAGTGTCAACGTGGAGCTTGCGCTCGCTGACGAGGTGAGCCGCATCTGGTGGGCTTCGCCGGATGCGGAGGGCGCGCCCCAACCGCTCGACTTCACGCAGTCGGACGGGCGGCTGCACTGCACCATCCCCACCGTGGACTTCTGGACCCTACTCTGCATCGAACTGAAAGAAGCCTAGCCCATGACTTCATCCCTCTTCGCCTGGTGGCAAACCGGCGTCATCTACCAGATTTATCCGCGCAGCTTCTACGACGCAAACGGTGATGGCATCGGTGACCTTCAAGGCATCATCGAAAAGCTAGATTATCTCGTGGCACTAGGCATCGACGCGATCTGGATCAGCCCGATTTACCCGTCTCCGATGGCGGACTTTGGGTACGATGTCGCGGATTACTGCGACATCCATCCTATCTTCGGTGATATGGCGACCTTCGACCGCCTGCTGGACGAGGCGCACCGCCGGGGCATCAAAGTCATCCTCGACTTCGTCCCCAACCACACCTCGGATCAGCATCCCTGGTTTCAGGAATCGCGCGCCTCGCGGAACAGCGCCAAGCGCGATTGGTACATCTGGCGCGACGCGAAGCCGGACGGCAGCCCGCCCAATAACTGGGTCAGTATGTTCGGCGGCCCGGCGTGGACCTGGGACGAAACGACGCAGCAGTACTACCTGCACCTGTTCCTCAAGGAACAGCCCGACCTCAACTGGCGCAACCCCGCCGTACAGAAGACCATGCTCGACGTGCTGCGCTTCTGGCTGGATCGCGGCGTAGACGGGTTCCGCATGGATGTCGTGGGCTTCATCATGAAGGACGACCAGTTACGGGATAATCCGGTGCTGCCCACCGCCGATCCCCAAAGCCGCGATCTGTGGGTGCAGCAGGAGCACCTGCACGACATCGACCAGCCGGAAGCGCACGACGTCATTCGCATGTTCCGGCAGTTGATCGACTCGTATCCTGACCGGGTGGTGATCGGGGAAATCTGGGCGGAACCGCGTGCACGCTGGGCCGAATATTACGGGCAGGATCTGGGCGAGCTGCACCTGCCGTTCAACTTCGCGCTGATGTCGCAGCCCTGGCAGGCCGCGGCGATTCGCGCGTCGGTCGCGGAACTCGAAGCGGCGCTGCCGCCCGACGCGTGGCCGAACTATGTCCTGGGCAGCCACGACAAGCCGCGCCTCACCTCCCGGTTTGGCCCGCAGGCGGTACGGCTGGCCGCGATGCTGCTGCTGACGCTGCGCGGCACACCTACCCTCTACAACGGGGAAGAACTGGGCATGGCGAACGGCGAGATTCCGCCCAACCGGATGCAAGATCCGCAAGGGCTGAATATCGGCCCGGACAAAAGCCGCGATCCCTACCGCACCCCGTTCCAGTGGTCCGCTGCGCCCTACGCCGGGTTCTCGACGGTCGAGCCGTGGCTGCCCATTGCCGAGGGGTACATCGAGCAAAACGCCGAGGCGGAGGAACACGATCCCCAGTCCGTCCTGGCCCTGTACCGGCGGCTCATCGCGCTGCGCCGGGAGTCGCCCGCTCTCAATGGGGGTCGCTATACGCCGATCCTGACCGAGTTGGAGCACAGCTTCGTCTATCTCCGCGAAGCAGCGGGGCAGCGCTACCTGATCGCGCTCAATTTCTCCAGCGAGCCCCAGGTCATCGACGCCAGCGAGGTAGGCGACACAGGCCACGCGATCGTAACGACGGAACTGAAGCCGCCGCATGACGTTTCTCTCGCGGCCATCCACCTGGGTCCGAACGAGGGTGTGATCATCGAGTTGTAAAACGCTCAGCAGACTGCTGAAATGTCAAGTTCCTTGCCAGAATCACGAGCGCGGCGTCGGGTTTACATGTGTTCCCGACGCCGCGCTTACGTTTCTATCGTTACGGAGTGCGACCCATGCCGCGGCCTAGCGATCGAGTTCAGATCCCACAGCGTGCGCCCCGTGGCCCAGATCCGGCAGATCGCTCGGGCTCAGCCCAACACGCTCGACCGGAACATCCTTTAGCTGAGTGATCACCAGCGCGCTGCCCAGCAGCAGGATCGCCGCCAGCACCAGCGACGGCGTCAAGGAGTCGTCAGCCGTTTTCATGAGATCCATCACCAGCACAAACACCACCGACGCCTGCCCGAAAAGCTGGATCAGGCCGTTCGACGTGCCTTCCGGGGTCGGATACGTGACCTCGGCAGCGTACTGCATGCCGATGGGCAGCGTGCTGACCAGGAAGAAGCCGAGCATAAAGGCGGAAAGCGCTAGCAGCCAGAACGTGGTTGCGAAGGTCAACCCGAGCAGCCACGGGATCGCCAGCGAAATGCCGAGCAGCAGATAGCGCTGGCGTTTGCGCTGTCGGTCCGAAAACGGCGGGATGATGACCGCGCCCAGCACGCCGCCGACCAGCATCAGCGCGCCCAACGTGCCCGCGTCGGTCGAGGTGAAGCCGCGCGGCTGCACGATCCCCTCGATCCAGGTGTTGATGCCGTTGAACACGCCCAGGCCGATGAAGGATACCAGCAGATACAGCCAGAAGGCTTTGATGTGCAGCGCGTGCTTCAGCCCGTCGAGCATCAGCGCGCGCGCTTCCATTTCGGGCGGACAGGGCGGCGTCGGTGGTTTTTCACGCGCGAAGATCAGGAACAACACCGCCGACAGCGCCGCTATGCCGCCATAGGCAAGCTGAATCGTCGGGATAGACGCGTGATCGGTCAGGAGGGGCGTCAGCGCCATTCCGATCGCCGTCCCAACCAGATTCGCCAGCGTCACCAGCCCCACCGCCGTCGCACGCTCCTCGACCGAAAACCAGTTGGCAGGCACTTTCGTCCAGGCGTTGAGCAAAAAAGGCTGCGCCACCGCCAACGTGATGGTCCCCAGCAGCACGAGGGTGTAGTCCGATCCGGCCAGCCCACGTACGACGCCGCCGATGCCCATCAGTACGACGCCGACCCCAACGCCGATGCGGAAACCGTACGTATCGATCACCCACGACGCCGGAATCGAGAACGGGATGAAGGCGATCATGAAGGACATCGCCAGGAGGCCGATCTCCAGATCGCCCACGCCATAAAACAGGGCGGCGTCATCGGTGACGGGCGCATAACTGATCCACAGGATCTGGATCGTCAGGTTGACGAACATAAACACGGCCAACACGATCCAACGATAGCCGTAAACGGGATAATCAGTCCTGGACATGGCGCACGGTCCTTGCGGCTAGGCGTTCAACAGCTTGAACAGCTTTCTATTTTGTTTGTGAAGCTGGCGGTAAACGCGATACTGTTTGTCGTAGAGCGCTTTGTACTGCGCGCGCGGCGTAAATGTCTTGGCGACGTGGATGATGCGCCGGACGTCCTCGAAGCGGATCACACCCAGCCCCACCCCGCAGACCAGCGCCGCACCTGCCGCGCCCGCGTTTTCGGGATGCTTGGTCACTTCGATGGTGCGCCCGGTAACATCCGCCAGAATCTGCCCCCACGTATCCGAGCGCGCGCCGCCGCCCACCAAGCGTATCACCTCGTTACGCGGCACCTGCTTCTCGACGGTTTCCAGCATCCAGCGCTTGTGATAGGCGTCGCCTTCCAGCACGGCGCGGATCAAATCACGCTTGCCCGTTTGCAGGCTCAAATTAAAAAAGATCCCGCGCGCATAGGGATCTTCAAAGGGGGACCGGTTGCCGTGCATCCAGGGCGTGAAGATGACGCCGTTCGCGCCCGGCTCCGCCTGCTCGACGGCTTCGCCCAGGTAGTCGTAGAGCGACTTAACTTCTTCTTCTTTGTCAGCGACCGTCTTTTGTTCCAGGTACACGCCGATTTCGTCCAGCGCCAGATGATCGCGGATCCACTGCAAACACCGCCCGGACGTTTCCTGCTCGGAAATATAGTTATACTGGCCGGGAACCGCCGCGAGGATCGAGGCGACCATTCCGTTGATGTCGGTTCGCCGCCGGTCCACAGTCGCGCAGACCCAGCCCGACGTGCCGATATAGATGTGCGTGGCGTTGGTATCCAGGCTGCCCGATCCAAGCGAAATCAGGGTCAGGTCGCCGCCGCCGCCAAACACAGGAACGCCCTCCGGCAGTCCCAACGCTTCCGCGGCCTGCGCCGTCAGCCCGCCGACCTGATCGGTCGCCCACACAACGGGGGGCAAATGGTCGGGGTTTACGTCGTAAGTCCGGCACAAGCCTTCGTGCCACGTCAGCTTACCGGGGCGAGTATCGAACAGAAACGTCGCATGGGCCGAATCGTAGCCGAACGTAAACCGGCCCGTACAGCGCGCGACGAGGTAATCTTTGACGTCCATCCAGTAGCGCATCGCGCGGAAGATCTCGGGGCGCTCGTCGCGCAGCCACAGGTATTTCCACACCGGATCTTTCACCGACGCCGACGCGCCGCCCGTGATGCGCAGCGACGCGAGCAGCTTGACGGCATTCATCCGCTCGATCTTGACCGGCCCGTCCTGCATGTAGCGCCGGTACTGCGCGGTCCCGCGCGAGTCCATGTAACTCATGGCGCGATGCAGCGCGGTTCCGTTTTCGTCCACCGGGATGAAGCCCTGCATCTGCGCGCAGAACGCCACCCCCTGGATCGCAGCAGGCGCAACCTGCGCCTGCTCCAGTACTGCTCGCGTTCCCCGGCAGATCGCCGCCCACCAGTGATCCGGGTCCTGCTCGACTCCGCCGTTATCCAGCACGTAGAGCGGGTATTCCTCCAGTGCCATGCCAACAAGTTCGAGCCGTTCGCCAAGGCGATACAGACACGACTTGCTGCCGGTCGTCCCGACATCGTGCACGAGAACAAGCGGGTTTGTCATCCGGCCCCTTCCACGCAGGAAAGCACGTACTCGATCCGGTCCAGCGCATCGTCGATCACGTCATTCGTGTCGGCCATGCTGGTATAGAGGCGGCTGCCCGCCAGCGTAATGACGCCCTGCGCCATATAAGCCGCACCCATTTCTTCCATCATGTGCTTGCGCGGCTTGAGTTCGCGCAGCAGCTTGAGCGGATTCTTGAGATCGAGCAGCATCACGCCCGACGTTTCGAGATGAACGATCGAGCCTTGATTGTATGCCGCATAGGGCAGATGCAGCCGATCGATGATCGACTTCAGCCCTGCCGTCAGGCGGTCACCAGCCTGCCCCGCCAGCACCGCCGCGTTGGTACGCTCCATTTCTTCGAGCGCGAAATAACCCGCCGCGCAGCTCAGCGGGTTGGCCGACAGCGTGCCACCGACATATGCGCGCTCGCCGGTTCCGCCGATCCCCGCCGCGAAATGCAGCATGATCTCTTTTTTGCCGCCGACCCCGCCCGCCATCGGGTAGCCGCCGGTGATGCACTTGCCAAAAACGGTCAGGTCCGGCTTGACGCCAAAGTAACCCTGCGCGCCGCCCAGCCCCAGCCGGAACCCCGTGACGACCTCATCGAAGATCAGCAGCGCGCCGAACTCGTCACACAGTGCGCGCACCTGCTGGTTAAAGTCGAACGGGACCGGGCGCGTACCGCTCTCCGGGCCGACCGGTTCGAGGATGACGGCAGCCGTTCCGCCCTGCGCGCGGTTCAACATAAGCATACGGCGTAACTGGCTCAGATTATTCGGGAAAAATTCCTGAGTGTGCTTGGTCACTGCGCGCGGGATGCCCGTGGATTCCTTGCGCCGGGTGCCGGGAATGTGCAGCCCGTAGACCATCTGGTCGCTCCAGCCGTGATAGGCCCCGCCGACCTTGATGATCTTTTTGTGCCCGGTATGCACGCGCGCGGCACGAATCGCCGCCATCACCGCTTCCGTGCCAGAACCCAGCATCCGGAACATCTCCACGCCGGGCATGTGCTGGTTGATCTTCTTCGCCAGCTTCAGCTCGTATTCATGGAAGAGGCCCGTCACCGGGCTGCATTCGCGGACCAGATCGATCAGCTTTTCGCGGATCGGCGCGTAATTGCTGCCCAGAATGGTCGGCCCACCCGCCTGCAAGAAGTCGGCATAGCGGTTGCCGTCTTCGTCCCAAAGGTATGCGCCTTCGGCACGGTGAATGGCGATCGGGAACGGGTAATTAAACGCGAGGTTGTGCTGGACGCCGCCGGGGATATAGAGCTTGGCCTCATCCGTCAGGGCCTTCGAACGCTGGCATTTCGCGTCAAAATAGGCCAGAAATTCCTGCATCTTGTCGCGCCGGATGGGACGCAGTGGCTGGCGAATAAGCTGCTGAAGGCGAGCATAGATCTCGTCCGTATCGTGCCACTCGGAAATGGCGTATTGTTGCGCCGTGGCCGCAGCAGGTGGAGACACCGTTTGATCCATGGTTTAACCTCTTTCAGCCAACTGCTGATCGATCTTCTTCTGTTCGCTGCGCAGTTTTGCGAAGGCGATCTCCCGCACGGGGAGCGGAATCTTGTTCGGCTTTTCGCCCGAACATAACGTCAGGATGTACGTCAGGGCCGTCTTTTCCAACAGCAGCACGTTGTGATAGGTGCGTTCCGGGCTGGGGCCCAGGCATAGCGTGCCGTGGTTCTTCATGATGTAGGCATTGTGATGGTTTTTGACCGTCTTGCGCACCTGTTTGACCAGCAGCCCGGTGCCGGACGGCGCATAGGGGATGATGTCCACGGAGCGGCCCAGGAACCGCACCTGTTCGTCGAACAGGGCCGGAATGGGCTTGTTGATCAGGGCGACCGTGCTGGCGAAGTCCTGGTGCGTGTGCATTACGCATCCCACGTCGGGTCGGGCCTGGTAGACCGCGATGTGGAAACTCATTTCGATCGAGGGCTTCAGCGTGCCCTGGATCGGTTCACGGTCGAAGCTGTACACACAAATATCGTCGGCGGTCAGGTCCAGGTAGTCACGGTTAGACGGCGTGATCGCCAGGATATTTTCGCCGGGCACGCGAATCGACACGTTGCCGCCGGTCCCCTTCAGATAGCCGTCGCGCACCAACTGGCACGCATAGTCTAGAACCTGCTGCCTGATGCTGTTATAGTCGGTGTTAGGGTCTGTCATAATCACCACGCTTAATGGAACTTTACACTGTAAAGATTGTATGGCGAAATCTTTACACCGTCAAGATACTAGGCTAAGATCGATCCTATGAATAACAGCTATCATCACGGCGATCTCAAAAACGCGCTTATCCGGGCGGGCATTGAGATTCTGTCCAAGGACGGGGTGCAGGCGCTCACGCTGCGGCAGGTGGCGAAAAAGGCGGGGGTGAGTCACGCCGCGCCCTATGCCCACTTCGCGGACAAACAAGCCCTGATCGCAGCCATTGCCGCGGAGGGGTACCGGCAGCTTTACGAGAAGCTAGCCGCCGCTCAGGAGAGCCGTGTCGATGCGCTGGCCCGGCTGATGGCGGTCGCTCAAGCCTATGCCCAGTTTGCGATAGACGAGCCGGATCACTTCAAGATCACGTTTTCGGGCGTCGTGGAAGCCGAAAAGGATTACCCCGACTACGTGGAACAGTCGAAGCGGTGCTTCGCGCTCGTGATGGTGGTCGTCACGGACTGCCAGTCCGGCGGCATTCTGGAACCGGGCGATCCCGAACTGGCGACGGTCAGTGTATGGGCGAGCATCCACGGCTTCGTCCAGCTCATGCTGGCCAACCAGATTCCCGGCGCGCTTCTCGCACAGTATTCGATGCCGGAACTGCTCAGCTTTCACTTGAACCCGTTTTTGCGCACAAACACGCAGCCCTGAGCAAACCCTGTTTCCTGCGAGTGCGTCTTATGGTACGCTAGGGGCCGACGATCGACGGAGCCAACTGAATTCTTACAATGACCGTGCCTGACTCTGCCTCAACCTTGACCGAACATCTCGCAAAAACACCATACCTGAGCGTGCTGTCTCCGGCTGAGCTGGATACGCTGGTGCGCGACAGCGTACACTTCATATTTTCCCCGGATGAAGTGATCTTTCTGGAAGGCGATCCGTCTCGCGGCCTGTGGATCATCGAAGATGGCAGCGTGAAGATCACCAAGCTGGGCACTGAGGGCAACGAGTACATTCTGCACCTGCTGGGCCCTGGCGACACCTTCAACGACATCGCGACTCTATCGGGAGGGCCAACCCCGGCGAACGCGATCAGCATGAGCCTGGTGTCGGCGTGGCTGCTGCCGAGCGACGCCATGGATCGGGCGCTGGACCGGTACCCGGCAATAGGCCGCGCGGCCCTGAAGATGATGGGCGCACGGATCCGCGCGCTGGGGCACCAGATCGAAGACCTGACCCTGTACCCGGTCATGGTACGGCTAGCGCGCTTCTTGCTCACGCAGGCCGAAAATCCGTCGCTGAGCGGCCCAGGCGTGACGCGCGCGGCGATCGCGGCTCACCTCGCCACAACCCCTGAATCGCTCAGCCGTGCGCTAGCCAAGCTGCAAGACACCGGCACGATCCGGTTCGACCGCCACAACATCATCATCGTCAACGTCGATCTGCTTAGATCCGTGGCGGTTCTTTAGCTCCGGGCATTTCGAAACCTTCCTATTTCCCGTTTGACTTGATCCAGATCAATTCGCTTGACGCCCGTCAATGCAGCGGCGACAGGCGTGCTCTATGCTTGCATCATGAGCATGATAGAGACGCACGCCATGAACAAGCAATCACAATGGATTCCTCAAATCGACCGCAGCCGCTGCACCAGATGCGGCGACTGCGCCACCGCCTGCCCAACCGGAGCGCTGGCTGAGGTCAACGGCATGCCCGCCGTCGTGCGGCCCTCCGCCTGCACCTACTGCGCTGCCTGCGAAAGCATCTGCCCGATGGAAGCCATCGGCCTGCCCTACCGGATCAGCTTCATCACTGGACCTTCCCAATCAAATTAATGAAAGGTGTTTCATGACTCGCAAAACACTCCTCACACTCGTCACGGCTCTCGCGCTCACTGCCGCGACGCTGCCCACACTGACGACCGGGCTGACGCTAGCAGAGACGCCCGATCACACCACCGGAATGCAAGCGGAACCCGTCTCCGCGACGGTCGAATATACGCTGCTCACCGGCGGCGACACCGGGCAGCTCGTTTTCGTCGGCGTCGGCGGCGATATTGACGGCGTCGTGAATCCCACGCTCACTGCCAACCCCGGCGATGTGGTCAAGATCACCTTAATCAACGGGGACGGCATGCTGCACGATGTCGCCATCGATGAATTCGATGTGAAGACGAAGCAAATAGCGACCATGGACGAACAGGATTCCATCACCTTCACCGCCAGCCAGCCGGGCGAGTACGTCTATTACTGCTCCGTGCCAGGGCACCGTCAGGCGGGCATGTGGGGCAAGCTGATCGTCGGCGCACCCGCTGCCGCAGGCGCAACCGGCGCGGATATCGTCCTCAACCCGTCGGATCTTCCCGCCCCAGTAGGCGACCGTGATCCCCAGGCGGTCCAGGTCGATCTGGTCGCGGAAGAAGTCGTCGGCCAGCTTGCCGACGGCACGACCATGACGTACTTCACCTTCAACGGGCAGATTCCCGGCCCGATGCTGCGTGTGCGCGTGGGCGACACGGTGGAAGTGCACCTGAGCAACGCGACGAACAGCCAGTTCCCGCACTCGATCGACTTTCACGCCGCAACCGGACCCGGCGGCGGCGCGGTGTACAGCAACATCAATCCAGGCGAAACCGCCGTATTCAGCTTCAAAACGCTCTCGCCGGGACTGTTCGTCTATCACTGCGCCACGCCAAGCGTCGCACACCATATCGCCAGCGGCATGTACGGCATGATTCTGGTGGAACCGGAAGGCGGCCTGGAACCGGTCGACCGGGAGTTTTACGTGATGCAGGGCGAAATCTATACCGAAGAAGCGTACGGCACGCAGGGATACGTCCACTTCGATCACGACAAGATGCTGGCCGAGGCGCCCGAATACTTCGTCTTCAACGGGGCCGCAGCAGGACTGACCGCCGACGATAAGGCCATGCACGCCAACGTGGGCGAGACGGTGCGCATCTTCTTCGGCGTCGGCGGGCCGAACTTCACCTCATCGTTCCACGTCATCGGTGAGATCATGGACCGGGTATACGATCAGGGATCGCTCACCAGCGCCCCGCTGACGAACGTACAGACCACCCTCGTGCCGCCGGGCGGCGCAACGATGGTCGAGTTCTCGCTGAACGTGCCAGGGCGCTACATCATGGTAGATCACGCCTTGAGCCGCCTGGAACGCGGGCTGGTCGCCTACCTGATGGTAGACGGCGATCCTGACCCGACGATCTTCGACGGCGAACTCACCACCGGATCCGGGCACTAACCAAGAAAACGCAGCGGTGGCGAGGGAATCAAGCCTCGCCACCCGTTCAGAGCGCAAACGCGCGCATGTAATGTCAGGTGAAGTCAAATCACAGTACAGGAAAATAAGGAGCCAGTAACCATGTCCCAGGCCGTCACCGAAACCCTCGATGTCCGCGAACTTATCCCGATGATCCGGCACCGGACGATCTTCCAGGTCTTTGATCAACTCAAGCCGGGCGAGGCGTTCGTGCTCATCAACGATCACGATCCCAAGCCGCTGTACTACCAGTTCCTGCACGAGCGAACCGATCAATTTTCGTGGGAGTACCTGGAAGAAGGGCCCGAAGATTGGCGCGTCCGCATCGGGCGGGTCGAAGCGAGTTAGGGCTTTCCGTGGAGAAGCAAAACAGGGGCGCGTGGTTACTGCTGCGCCCCTGTTGATTGCGATTATTAGCGCCCCAGCACCTCAGAGCGCGGGTCGAGCAGCACCAGCAGCCCCAACATGCCCATATTGGCGAACAGCAGCGGCGCGAGGAACGGCGCGCCTCGGATGAAACGCTCCGCCATGAACGCCCCGCGCGAGGTCAGGTTGTCGTCGATGTGCAGGGCCGCGCCGACCAGCCCCGTCACGATCATCAGCAGCATCGCCACCACGTAGATCGTTAGGTCGCCCCGGTTGGGCCGGTCAACCCAGCCCAGTCCGAACGCCGTCACCGTGGCGAAGGTCCCAACGACGGTTGGAATCCACAGCGCCTGGGTATCGAAACCGGTACGAGCGTGGTCCAGCACGCTGCTGAGCAGCGTCGCCAGCGTGCCAAGCGAAACGATCAGGAAGTAGGCGCGCGTCTTGCTCAGCGGAAGCTGCAAACGCGCCCCGCCCAACAGCCGCAGCCGCCCACTATCCGGCGGATCTTCCACCCAGGCCGCGCTGATACCCAACAGCCCGACCATCGCAAACATCAGCGGGCCGAGGATCGGCGGGCCCCATACCAGCAGGCGCACGGTGATTTGCTCGCCTTCGGGACCGGTCGGCAGCGTTGCGCGGACGAGGTGAAAATACGCACCCAACACGCCCACCGCGATGCTGCCAACCAACACCAGCGTCGCCAGGACGGTCGCCGCCGGGCGGTTCCGAAGCGCGATCGCCCCGGCCACCAGCAGCAGCGCCCCGGCAACCGGGCCAAAGATGATCGGGATCCACTCACGTGGCACGATCGTGCCGCTGATCTGGTGTGCCAGATAGATGTCCACGCCGAGAAAAACTTCGTTGATCGCTGCCATCAGCAGCATGAGCTGATCGCGCGAAAACGGCAGCCGGACGCGCTGAACCGGTGGCGCGAGCGTCGCCAAGTGGTACATGGCTAGTCTCCCGCCTCAGTTGCTTCGGCAGTCGCCGCACCGGACGGTTCGGCGGGCATGCCTTGAGGCGCGCCGTTCGTATCCTGCGGCGCTTCGCCCGTCGCTTCCACACTGGGGGCGCTTTCCGGTGCTCCGCCCGGCAGCCCGGCATCGGCGGTTCCGTCATTGACGACGCGCGACTCCGGCCCGATCTCGTCATCGGTGATGACGCCGCCCGCGATGAGCTTCTCATTGACCATCGCCTGAAGCTCCTCCAGATCGGAGAGCATCTCATAGGCGCCGTGCCACTGGGTATAGTCCGGGCCCTGCATCCACGCGCCGAACTTCGCTGTCCGGCCCCAGTGGTGCCACAGCTCGAAGTACACGAAGTCGATCTCCTCATCAAACGGCGTTGAGGTCAGCAGATCGTTGTCTTTGAGCGGCTGCAGCATCGCTGTGCTCTCGTTGACCCACTGGTTGATCGATTCCACCAGCGCGTCGCCATCGGTATAGAAGTCATCGATGTAGTTCTGGTTATGGCACTCCGAGCACACATTCTGCATGCGGACCTTGTTGTCTTCCCAACTGGGCCGCCGCTCGCTGACCGGCGAGAACAGATACCACGTCAGGCGATCACCGACGTCATGTGTGGTCCCCGCCGCGCCAAAGCCGCTCATGTGGCATACGGCGCACGTCGCTGCCGGGAAGTCCTCGACCGTCAGCGTACCCGGCTCCGCATCCCAGTTCCACTCGTCGCCGCTGGTCATGTAGGCGATGCCATGCGGCGATTCCTGGTAGATTTCCCACTGGGGATGGTCCGGCCCGATATGGCAGGCGTTGCACGTTTCGGGCTTGCGCGCCTGTTCCAGGCTGAACTCGTGACGCAGGTGGCACTTCTGGCACTGCCCCACCGAGCCGTCTTCGGCGGGCGCGCCGATTCCGTGGCAGCTTTCGCACGCGAAGCGCGTCACCGCCGGGCCTTCGATGGCGAACAAAGCGTTGCGCATCTCGTTGGGCGCGGGCTGGGCTTCGGGAATGGAATGGTACATCGCAAGCTGATCTTCGGTCAGCCCGTCCAGGCCGACCATCGCAACATAGGCGGGAATCGAGTGGCGGGATTGATTGTACTGCGCCACTTCAGCCTGATGGCACGTCTCGCACTTGGCGGACGTAGGCGATCGCAGCACGTACGTCCCTTCGTGCTCGACCGCACCGGGATAATCCGAGTCTACTTCGTGGCAGTCTTCGCACTCGACCTCCGCCGCGGCCATGGAACTCATGCCGTACTGCTGCACGATGCCCGGCGTGGTGCGGCGGTGGCATTCGACACATTCATTGTCGCTGCTTGCCAGTGCATCGACGCGCGCCGGTTCTTCGTTCTCAGACTCACCCACGGCGATCGCCACCAGGACAAGTCCCAGCACGACGATGACCCCGGCGACACCCAGGATAAGGATGCGCCCTGCGGAAAGCCAATTGCGGTTGGTGGGAGCAGGCGGAGTTGTATCAGACATAGTTCCCCCTTTAACAATTAGTTTAAAAACAAAAGGGCGGGGTGTTAGCCTCGCGTAAATACTGACGGCTCAACTTTAGCGCGCTGCCCTCAGTGACTCCTTTCATTCCAATTGTAAGATAATGCGGCAAAAATTGGCGACCGCCGGCAGGCGTCCCCGCCGGTGTGACACGCTGCGCGCTACTTGAACATGAGCAGCAGCATCACCATCTCGGTGCGTGCGACGATGCTGTGCGGCAGGCGTGGGGTCATGTGAATCCACAAGCCGGGCCGCCCATCCAGCGCGTCCTGCCCGACCGTCACGTCTGCCTCGCCGCGCAGGATGTGGATCACCGCGGGCATCGACGCCGTGTGTTCAGACAGCTCCTGCCCGGCGGCAAATCCAAACACGATGACTTTCACGTCATCATCCGTATACAGCGTTCGGCTGACGATCGTATCGGGTGTGATCTCAGGAATGCTGTCAACCAGATTTGCAAAGTGAATATAGGGGACCGCCTGATCCATTCGATTCTCCATCCTTATTGACCAGCTTAGGTATGATGCGGGCCGAGCGGCTTCACACGTGGCCAGATATATCCGGCAAAAGCAGCGGCAGCGGCGAACTGGCAGAGGCGGCCAGCCAGACCCCCGCAACCAGCGCCAGCACGAAATACACCAGCCCCGCTTTGATAAACCACCGCGCCAAAACCGACATGGTCCGACCTGCTGCGCTCCTCTCCCGCATACGATGCGATCGATCGTATATCGAGCCGTCGGGAGCCGCCTTGATCTATATCAAGTTGATATGACAAAGCTGCCGAAGCAACAACAACCATTCACGGATCAAAAGATGCCTGGACGCCGCACGGTCCGGCGGCATGGATGTGCGCGGCAAGAGCCTACTTGACAAAACGCCAAAGTGTGATTAAATCGGTTTAGTAAACCGGTTTATATATCTGCTCCACCCCCGCTTGAAAGGAGCCGTTCGCCCGCCCAGATCCCGCTCAGCCCGTCTCACTTATGCTGCTTGGCAACCCTACTAATGCTTGAGGAGAAAGAACCCATGAAACGCGCATCCTTGATCCTTGTTATTGCCGCCCTGCTGCTGGCCGCGCCAGTGCTTCAGGGATTCAGCCAGGCACAGGTTGCCTCGGCACAGGACCCGATCAAGCTGGTGTTCTGGAACTACTGGGACGGCACCAACGGCGAAAAGATCCAGGAACTGGTGGATCGCTACAACGAAGAACACCCCGAAGTTGAAATCGAGAACGTATTTGTCGGCTGGGGCGAGCTGCTGCCCAAGCTGCAGCTCGCCGTCGCGGGTGGCGACGCGCCGGATCTCGCCGCGGCGGATATGGTGTGGATGCCCGCCCTGGCAAACTCGGGCGCGCTGGTTCCGCTGAACTCGTTCATCGAGGCATCGGGAACCGACACCAGCGATTTTTACCCCGCGCTGCTGAGCGTCAACACCTATAACGACCAGATCTACGGCCTGCCCGTCAGCACCAACAACCTCGAACTCTTTATCAACACCGACCTGTTTGAAGCCGCCGGACTCGACGCCAGCACCCCGCCGACCACGTGGGACGAACTGGCTGCCGACGCCGCGCAGTGCGCCAACCCCGATAACGGTGTCGTAGGCATGGAACTCTACACGCAGCCGGGCGAAGGCCTGACGTGGCAGTTCCAGGTGTACCTCTGGGGCGCTGGCGGCGACTTCCTGAGCGAAGATCTGACCCAGGCCGCGTTCAATTCCGAAGCGGGACTCAAGGCGCTGAATTTCTGGCTCAGCCTGATCGATTCCGGCGCGTACACCCTCTCCGATTGGGGCCTGTTCGGCCAGGGTCAGGCCTGCATGGTGCTGGACGGCTCGTGGATGGTCGGCGGCATGGCGGAAAGCGCGCCGTTCAACTGGACGACCGCCGCAATGCCCGCCCCGGCTGACGGCCAGCCCGCGACCAACATGGGCGGCGAGCACGCCTTCATCATGGCGCAGGACGAAGCCAAGCAGCAGGCCGCCTGGGACTTCATCAACTGGCTGACCAGCACCGACGTTCAGATCGAGTGGGACGAAGCCACCGCGTTCATGCCCGTACGCGACTCCGTCGCCACGAACGAAGCCTACGTAACCTGGATCAACGAGAACGAACCCCGCCTGCTGCCGTTCGTCGATATGCAGCAGTACGCGCACAACCGCCCGCCGGTCGAACAGTATTCCGAGCTGTCGGACGTGTTCTCGGCGATGATCGAACGCGCGCTCTACGGCCAGATGGACCCGCAGGAAGCGCTCGATGCGGCTGAAGCCGCCGTCAACAGCCTGCTTAGCTAACACACGGCTGGTATAATTCGGGGTGCGCAGCACGCGCACCCCGCAGTTCCCCTTAACAGAACAACGTAACCGAGGTTTTTTATGACTGCAATGGCCCGTGTGCGAGCAGGGTGGCAGCACGCCAACCGGCGCGGAGATGTGAGCGCCGCCGCGATGGCGCTGGCCCCGGCGGTGATCCTTTTTGCGATCTTCAATATCTACCCGCTGATCTATTCCGGCTACCTGAGCGTGATGGAATGGGACGGCTTCAGCCCGGATAAGTCGTACGTCGGGCTGGACAATTACCGCGCGCTGTACGAATCGGCGACCTTTCGCAACGCGCTGAGCGTCACGCTCAAATATACGCTCAGCGTCGCGGTGCTGGGCGTGGCGGTCAGCCTAGTGATCGCGGTGCTGCTCAATTCCGGCGTGCGCGGGCAAAACATTTACCGGCTGGTCTACTTCCTACCGGTCGTCACATCAACCGTGGCGGCGGCAGTCGTGTGGCGCTACCTGATGACGCCGGGAACGGGCTACGCGGATGTATTTCTGCGCGATCTGGGCATCACGCCGCCCAACCCCACGTGGCTGCGCAACCCCACCTGGGCGCTGCGCATCGTGATGCTGGTGGGAATCTGGAAGCGGCTTGGCTTCAACATCGTGATCTATCTGGCCGGACTGCAGAACATCCCCAAGGAATTTTACGAAGCGGCGACCGTAGACGGCGCGGGCATCTGGGCGCGCTTCCGCCACATCACCGTGCCCCTGATTTCACCGATCACGCTGCTGCTGGTCATCATGTCGATCATCGATTCGTTCCTGATCTTCGACGTGGTGTACGTCATGACCGACGGCGGCCCCATCGGCACGACGGAAGTCGTCGGGCTGCTGCTTTACCGCGAAGCGTTCCGTTATTTCAACCTGGGCACGGCCTCCGCGATGGGCTGGGTGATCTTTGCCCTCGTGTTCGCCATCACGCTGGTGCAGTGGAAGTTCTTCGGCACGCGGGAGGCAGGACTATGAGCGCAGTCACCACGAGCCAGTCGTCACAGCGCAGCATGCTGCGCCGTATCCATATTCCCTGGGGACACCTGCTGATTCACGCGATCCTGATCGCCGGGGCGTTTGCGATGGTCATCCCGTTCCTGTGGATGCTCACGCTCTCGCTGAAGCCGGTCTCGCTGATCCATCAGGCGCCCTACCTCATCCCGACCACGTTCGAGTTGTCGAACTACGCGAAAGCGTGGGATGCCGCGCCGTTCGCGCGCTATTATTTGAACTCGGCCCTCATGACCGGGGGCATCGTCGCCGGGCAGGTGATCTTCTCGTCGCTGGCGGCGTACGCCTTCGCGCGGCTGCAATTCCCCGGCAAGGAGCTGTTGTTCCTGGTCTTCCTGGGCACGATGATGGTCCCGTTCCACGTGATTCTGATCCCGTCGTACCTGATCATCGACCGGCTGGGCTGGGTGGACTCCTACGCGGCGCTGATCGTGCCGCGCATGGTGAGCGCATTCGGCATTTTCCTCATGCGCCAGTACTATCAAGGGATTCCAAAAGAGCTTGACGAAGCCGCGATGATCGACGGCGCAGGGCGGCTGGGCATCTGGTGGCGGATCATCATGCCGCTGTCGGGGCCAGGGCTGGCGACGCTGGGGATCTTCGCCTTCATGTTCGCCTGGAACGACTTCCTATGGCCGCTGGTGGTCACCAACGACCCGAACATGCGCACGGTGCAGTTGGGGCTGGCGATGTTCCAGGGACGTTATGGCACGCAGTGGACGCTGCTGATGGCAGGCACCGTCACGGCGACCCTGCCAACCCTGTTGATTTTCCTGATCGGACAGCGCTGGTTTATCCAGAGCATCGCGCAGACCGGCATGAAAGGCTGAGCACACAATGATCGAGCGGTGGGACGCCCCCGAATGGGCACGCAGCGCCATCTTTTACCAGATCTTTCCGGAACGCTTCTACAACGGTGATCCGTCTAACGATCCGCAGAACGTGGTCCCGTGGGACAGCACGCCCACGCGCGAGAACTTCTTCGGCGGCGATCTGGCAGGCATCCGCGCGCGGCTGGATCACCTGGAGCGGCTGGGAGCCAACGCGATCTACAGCACGCCGTTCTTCAAAGCGCGCACCAATCACCGTTACGACACCTCGGACTATTTCGAGATCGATCCGGCGGCGGGCACCCTGGACGACTTTCACGCGCTGGTCGAAGCGATGCACCAACGCGGCATGCGCCTCGTGCTCGACGCGGTGTTCAACCACTGCGGCGATGGCTTCTGGGCGTTCGAGGACGTGGTCCGTCATGGGGCGGATTCCGCCTATGCGGACTGGTTCGACATCGCGTCTTTCCCCGTCACCGCCGAGCCGGTATCGTACCAGACCTGCGGCGGCGCGGCCTTTCTGCCAAAGCTCAATCACATCAGCCCTGCCGTGCGCGAGCATCTGCTCAAGGTAGCGCGTTACTGGCTGGAACAGGGCGCGGACGGCTGGCGGCTGGATGTGCCGTGGAAAGTTCCGATGGATTTCTGGCGGGCCTTCCGGCAGGAAGTTCTAAATACGAATCCGGACGCGTACATCGCCGCTGAAGTGTGGCGCGGCACGACACCGTGGATGGGCAACGACACTGTGCACGGCGTGATGAACTATCAGGTGCGCAGCGCCATCCTCGATTTTCTCGCCTACGACAGCATGGACGCCGAAGACTTCGACTACGAGCTGGCCCAGATCCGGCGCGAGCATGGCCCCTCCGCGCCCTATCACCTGACGCTGCTGGGCTGCCACGATACGCCCCGCATCCTGACGCTGTGCGGCGGCGATGCGGCGCGGGTCCGGCTCGCGGCAATCTTTCAATTCACCTATATTGGTATCCCGATGATCTATTACGGGGACGAGATAGGCATGGCCGGGGACAACGATCCATTCTGCCGCGCCGGGATGGTCTGGGACGAATCGCGCTGGAACCACGCGCTGTTCGACACGTTCCGCACCCTGACTGCTTTCCGGCGCGATCATCCGGCGCTGACGCAGGGCGACTTCGAGCCGCTGCTCACCTTCAACGGAGTCTATGCGTACCGCCGCTGCCATACCGCCGACGAGGTAATCGTCGTGCTCAATCCCCGTGACGCGCGCCGAGATCTGCACATTCCGCTAGGCGCAAGCGCCGAGCCGGGCGGAACGTGGCAGGACGCGTTGAGCGAGACGCGTTTTACCGCGTCTGGCGGCGTGCTTCATCTGCCCGAGCTGCCAGCGCGCAGCGGCTATGTGTTGACTCCCGTGAAAGGTGACCATGCCTAAACTCACCATTTCGGATATCGCCCAGCGCGCAGGCGTCTCAAAGACTGCCGTCTCGTTCGCCTTCAACTATCCCGAGCGCCTGTCGGAAGAAACGCTGCGGCATATCCTGGCCGTGGCCGAAGAAGCCGGTTATTCGCCTGACCCGGTCGCCAGCAACCTCAAGACGCGGCGTACGGGCTGCATCGGCATCCTCGTGCCACAGCCGATCCCCATCATGACGCGCAACCCGCACACGCTGGCGTTCATCGAGGGCGTGGGTGACGTGTGTCACGAGATGGGGCTGTCGCTGATGCTGGTCCCGCCGCTGAAAGGCAACCTGCGCCGGGCCATCGTGCGCGCCGCAGTCGATGGTTTCCTGACGCTCGGCCTGGAAACCTTCCGGGGCACGATGATGGTTTTGCAGCAGCGCGGCGTGCCGTTCGTCATGGTGGACAGCGACCCCACGCCGGATATCCCATGCGTCAACATCGATGACGAAGCGGGCGCGTACGCGGCCATGTCGTACGCGCTGCGCATGGGCCACCGCCGCATCACGATTTTGGGCATCCGGTCGGGCTATCACGGCGACTACCGCAAGTACGCGGGCACGCTTCAGCGCCGCATCGCAGGGTACACGCGCGCGCTGGGTGAAGTGGGGCTGTCGCTGGACGATCCCGGCATCCACCTGCTCGAATGCGAGTGCGATCTGGACGGCGGAGTCGAAGGGCTGGAAACCGTGCTGCAATCGAGGACACGGCCCACAGCCATCGTCGCCATGGCGGACGTGATCGCCATCGGCGTGATGCGCGCGGCGCGCGAGCACCACATCGATCTGCCGGGCAAACTGTCGATCATCGGCTACGACGACATCGAAGCCAGCGGTCTCACCTGCCCCGCCCTGACCACCATCCGGCAGCCGACGGTTGCCAAAGGGCGCGTCGCCGCCGAACTGCTCATCCAGCGCATCGAAAATCCCGACATCACCCCGGAACACATCACGCTGCCCGTGGATCTCATCGAGCGGGACTCTTTCAGGGCGAAATAGCTGCGTTTGCGCCCACAGCGGAACGCGCAGCTGCTCAGCCCCCGCCCCTGGCGATTCTCCGTCGTCCGGCACGCGATCGACAGACATGCAGCAGCCCAAACCGGCTCACAGAAGCCGATTTGGGCTGTCGAGTGCAAACAGCCGGGCACGTTCAGGCGCAGCTATGACGACTGATTCGCCCAGGCAACAAAGTCGTACATGGTTTTGAGGATCAAATAGGTCGACACCGCACCGGGATCGGGGTGACCCAGCGAGCGCTCGCCAAGCGACTTGGCCCGGCCCACCGACGCGACCATCTCTTTCGTCGCTTCCATGCCGACCCGGGCGGCCTCGGCTGCCGCCGCGAGCGCTTCAGTTAGCGGCGCGGACGCCACCTGCGCCGACTTAAGCGCCGCCGGTTCCAACGCGTCCACCATCGTTTTGTCACCGGCCTTCGTCTTGCCGCGCTCTTTGACCGCCGCCAGCCCGTCCACCAGCCAGGTTGAAAAGCCTTGCGCGTCCAGAACGGCAACGCCGCCCAGGTTTTTCGCACCGCCCCGGAACCACGTCCCGAAGATGATACCGGACGCCCCGCCGATGGAGGTGATCAGCGTCATGCCGGTCGTCTTAAACAGTTCATCCAGCGCGGTGAAACTTCCGGCCTCCAGCTTTTGACGAACGGCCTCGAACCCCCGCGCCATACCGATGCCGTGGTCACCGTCACCGATGGCTTGATCGGCCTGGGTCAGCGTATCGGTGTAACCGATCATCTGTTGGCAGAGATAAAGCAGCATCTCCCGCGTTTCCGGGGTGGTAAGGGATGTCTTTTCCATCGGAGCTACCACTTCGTCCAGCCGAAGGACCGGACCGGCATGTCGTAGTAGCGCTTTAGCTCGTCGTCAACGCGCATCAGGCTGATGGAAAAGCCCGCCATCTCCTGCGTGGTAAAGAGCGAACCGACGACCGCCTCGTGCACGGTGATGCCGTTGGCGTCCAGAACCTGAAGCGCCCGGCGATTGGCGATCAACAGCTCCATGTTCGTCGTGGAGCCCGCGCCGTTGATCAGCATGCACACCTCGTTGCCACGCTCGAACGGCAGATCCTGCAAAATCAGTTCCATCATCTTGTCCACCAGCGTATCGGTGGGCACCATCTTCTCCCGCCAGACGCCCGCCTCGCCGTGGACACCCATGCCGATCTCGATCTCATCATCCGGCAGTTCGAACGTGAACTGCCCCGTCTCGGGAATCGATCCGGCGTGCAGGGCCACGGAAATCGAGCGGATATTGTCGAGCGCCTTCGACGTCACGCGGACCACTTCGTCGAGCGTATCCAGCGTCGCGGCGGCTCCACCGGCGATCTTGACAGCCAGCATCGCCCCGCCAATGCCGCGCCGGTTTTCGATCGGGCCGCAGGCCACATCATCCCGCACCAGCAGAGTCTGAACTTCGATGCCCTCTTCGGCGGCCAACTCAGCCGCCATATCGAAATTCAGAATATCGCCCGCGTAGTTGCCGTAAAGATACAGAACCCCTTTGCCTCGATGAACGGCTTTTGTCGCTTCCAAAATGATGTCCGGCGTCGGCGCGGCGAAAACGTTCCCCAAAGCAGCGCCATCTGCCATGTTATCCCCGACATAGCCATGATATGCCGGTTCGTGCCCGCTGCCGCCGCCGATCAACAGGGCAACCTTGCCGTCAGGGATATCGACGCGGGCCATCGCAGTCACGCCGTCCAGCTTCCTGACACGCCCGTTGTAAGTGGCGATCAGGCCGTCGAGCATTTCAGGAACTACATTTTTTGGATCATTAAGAATCTTTTTTGCTTTCCTCACCGTTCGCATCCTTTGTGTGCAAAAACTACTCTCCGCCTGGGCGCGGCGAACGCATCAGGCCAATTTTCATGCTAGCCCCGACTGGTATTTTTGACAACCGGTTCAGGAGAAGAGTGCGGCGCAGCACCGCGCGAGCAGACCGTCGGCACGCGGGAAAACAAAAAGGAGGAGCGTGGCGCCTCCTCCTGCGATCCTCTATAGTCTGCGCCTGCACGTTCAAAATCCGCGTGCGACGAACGTATGAAACGCGGTTAGCGGCGCACTTTTTCGGGCAGCGGGAACAAATCCTCGATGTGGACCATCCGGCGCGTGGCGAGCGACTGGTTGGCGGCGATGCCGACCAGGATCGACGCCGCGCCGTCGATGTGGTACGGTATCCGTGGCGCTGCGGGCCTTCGCGGACCCGTCGAGCGTGACAGACTGGGGCGCGATCTTCGCCATGTCCACGCTGTCGCTGCTGCCCGTGTTCCTGATCTTCGTCGTGTTCCAGCGCTACCTCGTGGAAGGTATCGCTACATCGGAGTTGAAGGGATAATGCAGGTAACACGTGCCGTGAACCTCCAGCGAGCGGATCTGCTCGACCGGCTGATAGGCTTCCTGGTAGCGGGCGTGCTGTGGGCGGTGTTCGCCGCGATGGTGCTCCCCCTCCCCGCTGCAACCGCCGGTCTGTTCGCCGTGCTGACGCCGTGGGTGCGCGGGGAACCGTCGGAGCCGTTCCAGCGCTTCTTCGGTGCGATGCGGCGCACCTGGGCCAAAAGCACGCTGATCGTGCTGCTCGATGCAGCGCTGGCGGCGCTGGTCGTGGTGAACCTGAACATTCTGGACAACGCGGACGTGCCGCTGCTGCCCGCCGTAGTGTCGCGCAGCGTAACGCGGGCCGTGGGGATCACTGCCGCGCTGGCGAACGTCTACCTGTGGCCGCTGCTGGTCACGTTCGATCTACCGCTGCGCACATTGAGTCGCGTCGCGATGCGGCTGGTGTTTTTGCGCCCCCTGTGGTCGGCGTTCGCGGGGATGCTGGCGCTGGTCCCGGTGCTGGCCGCTGCCGTCGTGCCGGCTGGCCGCTGCCGTCGTGCCGGTTGGAATAGGGATGCTGCTCGCGCCGCCCACCTGCGCGCTGCTGGCCGCGTGGGGTACGCAGCACGTGATCCGTGACTACGAGCGCGACCTTTCCGGGGCGCGTTAGGCGAAACTCTTTACTTAGTGCGGAACAGGAAGGAACCCAGTTTATGAGCACAGACACCGATCCCGGTCGTTGGGCCGCCCGCATGTCCGATTCGGTTATCGCGCTCCACCCGGCAGATCAGACGCCCGCATGGGTGTATGAATGGGGGCTGACGCTGAAGGGCATCCTCGACGTCTGGCGTGAGACGGGAGACGACAGGTACTTCGACTACGTGCGGACCAGCGTCGATCACTTCGTGCAGCCGGACGGCACGATCCGTACCTACCCCGTCGAGCAGTACAACGTAGACTTCATCAATCCCGGCAAGAACCTGTTTACGCTGTACGAGCTAGCCGGCGACGACCGTTATGCGAAGGCGGCGCGGCGGCTGCGCGACCAGATGCGCGTGCATCCACGCACCTATTCGGGCGGATTCTGGCACAAGCTCATTTACCCCAACCAGATGTGGCTGGACGGGATTTATATGGCGTCGCCGTTCCTGGCGGGGTACGCGGCCATGTTCGGCGAACCGGCACTGTTCGATGACGTGGTGCACCAGATCACCCTGACGGAAAGCCACACGCGCGATCCGAAAACGGGGCTGCTCTACCACGGCTGGGACGAGAGCAAGCTGCAAAAGTGGGCCGATCCCGAGACGGGGTGCTCGCCGCACTTCTGGGGCCGCGCGATCGGCTGGTTCTCTATGGCGCTGCCGGATGTGCTGGACGTGCTGCCCGCCGATCACCCACGCCGGGGCGAAGTGCTGGACATCCTGAACCGGCTGGTGGAAGCCATCGCGGACGTACAAGATCCCGAATCCGGCGTGTGGTATCAGGTGCTCGATCTGCCGGAGCGCGAGGGGAACTACCTCGAAGCGTCGGCGTCGTGCATGTTCACCTACACCATCGCCAAGAGCGTGCGCTGCGGCTACATCTCGCACAAGTGGGCCGCCGTCGCACAGCGAGCCTATTCGGGCATTCTGGAACAGTTCATTTCGGTAGACGATGCCGGGCTGGTCTCGCTGAACCGGATCTGCGAGGTCGCTGGCCTGGGCGGCGATCCGTACCGCGACGCCTCGTTCGAGTGCTACATCAACGAGCGCATCGTCAGCAACGACTTCAAGGGCGTGGGACCGTTCATCCTCGCCAGCGTGGCGATACAGCGCCTTTCGGCGTGATAGTGGCGGCTGCGGCGCGGCAATAACACGGTTTATTTTCTCACCTAACACAACGCCCGCAGGGTTGTCAGCCTGCGGGCGTTTTTGCACATAAGGCAGCGGCCCCAGCCGCGAAGGTTGGGGAGCCAGCGTCTCCGCTACTCTTGAGGCTCCTGGTCCACCGCCAGCAGCGTGCCCTCAAACATCGCCTGAACGACATCGTCCGCCGTGATGCTGCCCAGGTACAGCGGCAGATTCACGGTCTGCAATGCCTGAAGCACGTCGGTAGGGTGGTATTTGATCCCGGTCAGCGCGGCGATCAGCATGTCGAGAGACACCAGCCCCATAAAATCACCGGAGATGACGCATTCAGTGATAATGCCGTTCTTCACGTTCAGGCACATTTCCAGTTTTCCGCCTGGGAAGCGCTTGCTGTTCATATACTCGAATTCGGGCGCGCTGGCCGTGCTCCAATCCCAGGTACGGTACTTGGTCTGCTGCAACTGCTTGATCGCTTCAAAATCCTGAGCCGAAAGCTCATACCGCACGATCTCCTGCTCTTCCGCAAAGGCGGCGAGCAGCGCCTGCCAGAAGGCGTTGATATTATCGCTGCTGTCCGGCAGATAGAGTTTGATGTTCGTGACACGGCTCTTGACCGACGAAATTCCCTTGGACGCGATCTTCGTGGCATCCACATTGAGGACGCCCTGCAGTACGCTCAGGTTCGAGTCGAACAAAAGCGTGCCGTGATGCAGCAGCCTGCCCCGGGTAAAACGTTGGGCCGTGCCGGAGATTTTTTTGCCATCCACCACGATATCGTTCCGGCCCTGGATCTCCGCCGGGACGCCCATGCGCCGGAGCGCATTCACGACGGGCCGGGCGACAATGGAAAGATCGGCACTCTTGGGATCATCGACCGACAGGATGAAGGAGTAGT